>JAGQQC010000589.1 GCA_020426395.1 Planctomycetaceae bacterium | reverse complement strand
GGTTATGAAAAAGTAACGTGGATGGCTTTGGTCGGCGCGATCTTGTGGGGCGCGGCGAAATTGTGGGATTTTAATTTTCCCATCAACAAAAATCTGTGGACCAGTTCATTCGTGTTGATCACCGTCGGGTGGAGCTTGATGCTTCTGGCTCTGTTTTACCTGATCATCGACGTTTGGAAGGTACGCTGGTGGACTTTCTTCTTTGTCGTCATCGGCAGCAATTCATTGTTCATTTATCTGGTGGGGGGATTCATCGATTTCGAAGCGATCGTTTCGATTCTCTTCAGAAAAGAGGGAAACTGGATTCATCCCGATCTCGTCATCGTTGCCGCTCTGGCGCTGAAGTGGCTGCTGTTGTACTACATGTATCGCAAGAAAATCTTTCTACGACTTTAGAAGCTGTGTATTCCAGTACGGAATCGAAATTCGGGATCGGATCTTGTAAGGTAATAGATAGGTAATCCCAAACAGCTTGAACATCACACAGAATGCAGGAACATCATCATGAGCCCGGAAGACCGACTCGCCAGCCTGAACGTAGAACTTCCTCCCCCTCCTCCCCCCGGTGGTATTTATACGCCGATCGTCTACCAGGGCTCCTTGATTTATGTTTCCGGGCACGGGCCCAATATGCCGGATGGAACTCAAATTTGCGGCAAGGTGGGGTCTGACTTGACGATGGAAGAAGGGTACGAAGCTGCCCGGCAGGTCGGATTGACGATGCTCGCCACCCTGCAAGATCAACTGGGAACCCTCAACCGAATTAAACGGGCAATCAAGGTGTTAGGCATGGTGAATGCCACGCCCGAGTTCGGCCAGCATCCCCAGGTCGTCAATGGATTCAGCCAGTTACTACTGGATGTTTTTGGCGAGGAAAACGGTCGGGCGGCCCGTTCTGCCGTCGGAATGGGTTCGCTTCCCGGGAATATCGCCGTCGAGGTGGAAGCGATTTTTGAGCTGCATGAAGCCTGATCGAGGGCTGTTGACAGGTCAAAATGACCCGATTTGGCCTCAAATGGTCTGAAAATCAATAGATTTTTTGCCGGTTTTCCTGAAATCGACCCGTCTGTCCCCTTCTTCCAGCGGGGACTCCGCTATAATGTTCGTTGCGGATGATTGCCCGGAAAGAGTTTCGTCGGGATTAAGCCGCGATTACTTTTTTTCAGGAATTTGAGAGACAATGGCAGAAGGCACAATCAAAAAATTGGCCGAAAAGGGTTTTGGTTTCATTAACACGGGTGACGGTTCGGACATGTTCTTCCACATGTCGAATCTGGAGGGAGTCAGCTTCGAAGAACTTCGAGAAGGCCAGGCGGTTACCTTCACCGAAGGACAAGGCCCGAAAGGTCCACGAGCGGAAAACGTTAAGCTTGCTTAATGTTCCGAGTTGAAAACAGCAAAGCCGACGAGTAATCGTCGGCTTTTTTTGTGCGCGTTGCGTTTAGGAACTCTTGTTCCCGAGGCTGCCCTTAATTGATAAACCTATGCTCGCGTAGCAGGTCGAGCCCTTTGCCGAATGCATCAATGGTTTGGTCGATATCTTTATCAGTATGGGCGGCGGAAGTCATCGCTCCCCAACCCATAAAGTCGAGCCCATTGATTAACATTGCTTTACGGAAGGCGTGTGACAGTTCCTTCTCGATAGGCCGGTCAACCTGTTGATAATCGTTTTGATACGGTAGGAAGTCTTCGCTGTCCGGGCGCGGCCCTTCGTAGTTGGGCAAGATTTTGAACATGGCGTAATCACCATAGGCGGCCCAGTTGATGCTCTTTTCAGCAAACAGGTTATTGAATTCCTTGCGAAGAACTTTGGCCACTGTATTGGCTCGATCACAAGGTTTCCCAGTCGAGACTTGTTCCAGCATGGCGCAACCCGCTGCCGCAGAGAGTGGGTTCGCGTTGAATGTGCCGTGATGTTTCATCTTCTTGCCGTACTGGTTCGTAAAGGAGAGTGCCTCCATCAGATCAGCTCGTCCAGCCACGCAACCTCCCGGCAACCCACCGGCGAGAATTTTGGCGAGTGTTGTCAGATCGGCTTTGATGTCGTACAACCCTTGGACACCGCCCGGGTGTACTCGAAAACCGCTGATGACTTCATCCATGACCAGCAGCACCCCTTTCTCTTCAGTCAGCTTTCGCAAACCGACGAGAAATTCTTTTCGCAGGGGAACGACTCCCCAACGTCCCCCGGTCGCTTCGCAAATAATGCAAGCGGGGTCATGTTGATCGATCAGTTGGCTTAATGCCTCAAGATCGTTGGGGGGGGCAATTATAAGATCCGACATGACCCCTTCCGTGATGCCAGGTTGGGAGTAATCCCCTTTGTCATGCGGAGGTTCA
>JAGQQC010000588.1 GCA_020426395.1 Planctomycetaceae bacterium | reverse complement strand
CGCAAGGGGTTATTCCTGGTTCCGGCGGAAGGGAACGAAGAAGAAACACTCTTCGAAATTGCGGTCGAAGCGGGTGCTGAAGATGTTCGACAATCAGGAGATTCATTTGAAATTCTCTGTGATCCCGAAGCATTCGACTCTGTTAATGCCTCACTGGAAGAGCAGGGGATTGAAACCACCATGGCCGAAATTACCCGAGTTGCATCCAATACCGTCGAACTCGATGCGAACGATGGTATGAAAGTTCTTAAACTGATCGAAGCTCTCGAAGATCAGGACGATATCCAAAACGTGACGGCCAATTTTAATATCTCCGATGAGATTATGGAGGAATTGGCCGCGTCCATGTAATTTCCTCCCAAGAAAGTAGCAGTCTCATCGAATTACGCTTTAAGATTGATCAACAAAACCTGTCTTTGGTCTCCCTGTCTTAACCGTGATTTTGATACTGTTTTCTGGTACACTTGGAAAGACCTGCTAAAAAGACCCCTCTCATTCCTTGATGCGAATGGTTTGTCCTACTCAGGTTTTGTGATCTTAACTCCTTCCAGTTCGTATTACCGTGAAGCTTTCGCATGCCCATCGAATTTCGTTGTGAACACTGTAATAAACTGTTGCGAACGGCTGATGACAAAGCCGGACTTTCCGCGCAATGCCCTGGATGCAGCGCGAACCTGATTGTCCCCTATCCCCAGGCGCCCGTTCAGGACGACCTGGAACTAGAGTTGGAAATTGAAGAAAGCCGCCCCACTCGCCGTCGAAAAAAATGCCCCATGTGTGGCGCTCCCGTACAGGGTGGAAATGATCGCTGCCGTAACTGCGGAGAGTTGCTCGATGTAGAAGAAGACCAATGGTACGTCACTTCCGACCCCAGACATGAGCAAGAACATCGGGGCGTCATCTTGATGGTTGGGGCAATTTTTAGCTGGTTTTGTCTGGGACTGATTCTGGCCATTCCAGTTTGGATCATGGCGGACAAGGACCTGAAGAGCATGAAAGCCGGAACGATGGATCCCGAAGGGGAGGGGCTCACTCGGGGGGCCAAAATCATTGCCATTTGTAACGTCGTTTTATCGGCACTCATTTTCCTCTTTGTCTGTTGCCTGGGAATTATTGGATCACTGAACCAGAATTGAGCATGATTCCTCATCGGCTGTCCCCCCAAAACTCAGTCTTAGTCCGTGCCTGTTTGCCAGATTCCAGGCTTCCGATAATCGTCACACGCACAGGGGAACCCCGCTGGACAGAACAGGGCCTCTGCCGTTACAGTTAGGGGCACTTCCACCCCGTTCAAGGACGATTATTCCTCATGGCGCGAGAACGAATTATCCTCCAGTCCGCTGAAGAAAACGGACTTCCGGTAACGGATGCTCATCATGAGAAGTCCAGAGGTTCCCGGAGCATGTCTGAACCAGATTTTCAGAGCGATAGCCAGCGTTTTGATGACGATCTGCGTCCTCAATACTTGAAAGACGTGGTCGGACAACGGAAAGTCGTAGAACGAATTCAGATCATGCTCGACGCCAGCCGCCGCCGCGAAGAGCTACTTGGTCACCTGCTCCTGGATGGCCCTCCCGGACTTGGAAAAACAACGCTGGCGACCGTCATTCCCCGTGAGCTGGGAACTGAGCTACAAATTACTTCCGGCCCCTCGCTCTCGGCACCGAAAGATTTATTGCCGTTCCTAACCAATGTCACTTATGGCTCGGTGCTCTTCATCGATGAAATCCACCGTATGCCTCCTGCAGTTGAAGAATTCATCTATCCTGCAATGGAAGATTACCGGGTTGATATCACGCTCGGAGAAGGGCTCAATGCCCGTACCCTGAACATGTCCTTACAGAAGTTCTGCGTCATTGGCGCGACAACCCGCAGTGGCATGTTGACGGCGCCCCTCCGGGACCGATTCGTCAACCGGGAACATCTCGATTTTTATGAGTCCCCCGACTTATGTGAAATCATCGCTCGTAACGCCCGTAAATTAAATACGAACATCACGGATGCTGCCGCCGAGTTGATTGCGATTCGGAGTCGAGGCACCCCACGTAAAGCGAACAATCTTCTCCATTGGATCCGGGATTATTGCGAGGTGAAATCAACAACAGGAGAAATCACAAATAATCTCGCCGAAGACGCGATCGCGATGCAGGAGATCGATCATCTCGGTCTCGAGGAACAGGACCGTCGTTATCTGAAAACGCTCTATGAAGTTTTCACTGGCGGACCGGCGGGCTTACAGGCAATTGCGCACACCATGGATGTTCCTCCCGATACACTTGAGGATGAAGTCGAACCATTCCTGCTCCGCAGTGGATTGATCAAGCGAACTCCGCGCGGACGTA
>JAGQQC010000587.1 GCA_020426395.1 Planctomycetaceae bacterium | reverse complement strand
CGGCCAGACGTTTATTCCAAATGACCTGAAACTGATTTCGGGCTTCCGCCAAGCGCCAGCGAATAGTGGCTTCTTTACGATCCAGTATGGCGGCAATTTCCGAAGTCGAAAAGTTTTCCAGATCTCTGAGCACCAACACCGTGCGATACTTCTCGGGAATGGCTTCCAGCACCGTACGGACTTCCTGACTGAGATCGTGGTCTTCACGTGGATCGGAAGTTTCAGGATCAGGAGTCTGTTCAACCGGACTTTCAGAGAAAAGCATCCAGCGCCCCCGCCGTTTCACCTTTCGAAGGTAATCCATCGTCAGGTTTACCGCGATCCGGAACAGCCAGGGACCGAATCGACGCGAAGGGTCGAACTGATCGAGTTTCTCGTAAGCTCGGATGAACGCTTCCTGGGCTAAATCCTGTGCGAGCTCATGGTCGGAAATAAACCGGTGGATAACTCGTAACAACCGATGTTGGTACCGTTCCACCAGTTCTCCATAAGCATCGGCATTTCCGCGGCGCACTTCTTCCACGAGACGGGCATCATTGACGCCCCCCTCCAGGGGTGAAGCATGATTTGCTTTGGATGAGATATCAGCCACAGAGAGCATGGTTCAGAGTTCCTTAGTTCATCTCTAAATACGACGCGGGGGTTCTTACCCGTTGGAGGAAATTCTCTCTTTTTCGTCGCAATTCAGGTGAAAGGGGACTCTGCCTCTTCAATTGGGAGTTTGTTGTAAGTGATTAAAATCCACTGAGTTAGATTATACCTTGTTCTCCACGAAATCCCAAATTTCAGGCAGTTCTGCTCTGCATTCGCTGCTGGATTGCTCGAAATCCTACAGAGAACCCGTATTTTCAGTATTGTTGTAAGTAGTTTTCTCGTCTGTGGTTGCGAAGCTGATCGAGATTGATAAGCTGGTAAGAATCCCTGTCCCCCCTCATAATCGGCCATGCCGATTATGAGGGGGATTCGGGAATTCCCCTTCATCCCCCAAAGGAGACCAGACATGAAGTTGCTCGTCCCAGTCCGGCATTACTTGTTAATACTGGTCGTCCTGATACTGGCCGGCTGCCCTAGCCCGGATGACAATCAGCCTGGAAATCTTCCCTCAGCCACCCCAGACTCGGAAACCAAGTCAGAGCACACTCCCCCTCCTGAGGACCAATTCGAAATGTCTTTGCAACGCGATCCCGTTGACGATGAAATTACCCGCTATATGCTTTCCAACGACAAAGGGATGGTGGTCGAGCTCATCAATCTGGGCGCGACAGTCACTCGTGTTCTCCTTCCCAGCGGAAATGGTGAATCTGTCAACGTGACCTTAAACTTCGAAGATCCGACCACCTACAAAATGAATCCCCCTTACTTCGGCAGTATCTGTGGACGTTATTCGAACAGAATTGCTCAAGGCAAGTTTTCGCTTAACAACCAGGAATACACACTTGCCACCAATAATGATCCCAATCATCTCCACGGGGGGAACGAAGGCTTCAACAAAAAAATCTGGATCGCAGAAGAAATCAACGAAGCCGATCAGGTCGGTGTTCAGTTCACTTATGTCAGTGCGGACGGAGAAGAAGGATATCCAGGAACTCTGACCGTCAAAGTGAAGTACCTGTTGAACAACGATAATGAACTGAAGCTGGAATACACCGCCACCACTGACAAGGAAACGGTGCTGAATTTAACCAACCATTGCTATTGGAATCTCGGGGGCGCCGGTTCCGGTTCAATTCTGAACCACGAACTAAATCTGAATTGCAGTCAATATATTCCCGTCGACAAAACCGGAATTCCTACAGGGGAATTGGCCGACGTGGCTGAAACCCCAATGGATTTCACCAGTTTCCACACCCTGGGGAAACGAATCGAACAGGTCGAAGGGGGTTATGACCACTGTTATGTACGCGACAACTATGACAGTGAAGGAGTGCAGTTGATCGCCACCTTGCGTGATCCGGAATCGGGTCGTTCGATGGAAATTCTGACGACGGAACCGGGCGTGCAGCTTTACACAGGCAATTTTCTGGACGGCTCGGAGAATGTGGGAGGCTATGCAAAACATGGGGGCATCTGCCTCGAATGCCAGCACTTTCCCGATTCACCGAATCAACCCGAGTTCCCTTCGACGACCCTCGCCCCTCAGGAAGTCTACCAGCAGACCACCATTCATCGGTTCAAGTTTGCCAAGTAGAGAGCTTACAAAGTAAAACGAGGGGGATTAATCATCCGCATGTCGTCTCTCTCAAACGAGTGAGGCGACTTTTTCCCGGAACTCGTTAAGTGCGTCGTGGAATTCTTCCAAGTCTCCCTGAGGTTGGTCTTCCAGCGCTTTCAGCATTTCGGGTGAGAGCGCTTTG
>JAGQQC010000586.1 GCA_020426395.1 Planctomycetaceae bacterium | reverse complement strand
TACAAGCAACTGATTACCTGACTGTTATCCGTCATGACACGTTCCCCAAAGCAAGTGAGGGACGTTCCGAACGGGATATCAATGTACCGATTGGAGCATCATATTTGCGGCAGACAGCTAAAGCACTGTTCACCCCATCTTCGTGGAATCCATTCCCCCAATACGCTCCACAAAAGGAGGTGCGATTCCGCCGGATAACTTCGGAATGACGGCGCTGCGCAGCCGCGCGGCTCGTGGTGTAGATCGGATGGCTATATTGAATGCGATAGAGAATTTTGTCTGGATCGATAAGCTCAGTCTCATTTAATGTCACGCAGAAGACATCTTCAGACTCCAGATGTTGCAACATCTTCATGTTGTAGGTCACTGTTGCCTGACGAGACTGGCTTTCGCGTAAGTGATAATTCCAACTGGCCCAGGCCCGTTTCAGGCGGGGTAACAAAGAGGTATCGGTATGAAGCACAGCCGTATTCCGACTGTAGGGGAACTGTTTCAACAAACTCCGTTCCAGGTCATCTGCATCAGCCAGTAACGCCAAGGCTTGATCACTGTGACAGGCAAAGATGACTTCGTCAAAATCGAGCGAGTGGCCGTCCTTAAAATGCAGCCGAACAAACTCTGAAAATCGCTGAACCGACTCGACTGGCGTTCGCAGCTTGATACGATCCGTAAATGAAGCCGTCAATCGCCTGACGTATTCGTGAGAACCCCCTTCGATCACCCTCCAGGTTGGTCGATCCTTGATCGAAAGTAACCCATGGTGGTGATAGAATTGAGCGATGAATTGCATGGGAAATTGGGCAAAGGTTTCCGGGGGACATGACCAGATCGCTGCCCCCATCGGGAGCAGATAATGTTCGGCAAAATACCGGGAGTAATTCCGTTCCCGCAGAAATTGCTCGACAGTCAAATCTCCTTCCTCGGGCTCGCTGGCCAATTGGGTACCGTCGGCATTGAAGCGGAGAATCTCTTTGAGGAACCGATAATAGTGTGGCCGCAGTAAGTTCTTTCGCTGTGCGAACAGTCCATTCACTGACGTCCCATTGTATTCGAGGCCAGTCTGATCGTTCCGCACGCTGAAACTCATTGAGGTCGGTTTGGACTGAACCCCTAACTCATTGAGCAAATTGATGAAGTTCGGATAAGTGCGATCGTTGAAGACAATAAAACCAGTATCGATTGCGTACTCTCTTCCCCGATGAAAGATGGTGCGAGTATTGGTATGTCCGCCGACATAATCGTTTGCTTCAAACAGGGTGATGTCGTGTTCGCCCTGCAAACGAAACGCAGTAACAAGGCCGGAAATCCCGGAACCAATGATAGCTATCTTCATTTTTTCATTCCGGAAAGATCGTTCTAAACACTGGAGATCACATCAGTTAGTTGTAGACCAGACCGACGGGTTAACCACTTCTTTTTGTCAAAAAACAGGATTTTCCGCCTGGAGACTGGAAAGAAACCGGGATCGTTCTTTAATACAGGCGACAAGAGGACTTAGACAAAGAAAGCACGACGATGGACTGGTATGAAAACCTGATAAAACCGGAGTGGACTCCCAGCGGTGAAACGATCAGTTTGATCTGGCGAATCCTGTATCCGATCATTCTCGTCAGTTTCGGCGTAGTCTTTGTTCAAACTTTCCGGCGCAAAGTCGAATGGAAAACGGCTTGTCCATTCCTCATTAATTTGATTGCGAACATCCTGTTTACTCCAATCCTGTTCGGTTTGCAGAATCTACTGCTGGCCGCTATCGATGTGCTCGTTGTCTGGGTCACAATCGTGTGGATGATCGTGGCCATCTGGAATTACTCCCGCCTGATTGCCCTGGCCCAAATCCCTTACCTCGTCTGGGTTTCAATCGCCACTTACTTACAACTCTCAATCACCTGGATGAACTGGTAGCGGGAAGAGGAAGATTGCATGACTGATTCGATACGCCTGGGGTTATGCTGCATCTTTGCCGAAGAACCGATCAAGTTTCGGAACACCACGGTGACGGCCTGTCAGAAGTTGACCTCAAAAGAACGTAAACAGAAACTGGCCGAACTCTGCCGTCAGAATGCAGAGGCACTTTTACAATCGCTCGAATATTGTGCGGCCCAGAAGATTGGTTGCTTCCGAGTGAACAGCCAGATTCTCCCGGTGAAAACCCACCCCGAAGTCGGTTACCAATTGGAAGAATTGCCGAGCGGAAAAGAGATTATTGCTCTCTTCCAACAGTGCGGAGAATTCTCACGACAAAACGGACTGCGTACCTGTTTTCATCCTGATCAGTTTGTAGTACTCAATTCTCCACGGGAAGATGTCGTTGCACGCTCCGTACTGGAACTGGAATATCAGTCAGAAGTCGCGGAGTGGATTGG
>JAGQQC010000585.1 GCA_020426395.1 Planctomycetaceae bacterium | reverse complement strand
GTGTCGTTTTGATTGGGGAGGCCTCCGCATATCCGCGGGCGTGCGGATTCATGAAAATCGTCATGCCCAAATACGCCAACCGGATCAAGCTGTATGAGGGGCGAGCTCCGATCTTCTCTCAATACAAAATCGAAGAAGAAATTTCACACATTAATGACCGGGTGGTTCAGCTTCGTGGGGGTGGGTCGATTGTGATCGATCAAACTGAGGCCCTCGTCGCGATTGATGTGAACAGCGGAACTTTCCGGGTTGATGATGATGCCGAGGAAACGGCTTATCAGGTCAACCTGCGGGCAGCCAAAGAGATTACCCGTCAGATTCGGTTACGCGACCTGGGTGGGGTGATCGTCAACGACTTTATCGATATGCGGGAAGACCGGCATCGCCGGGGGGTCGAGCGAGCTCTGCGAGACGCCGTTCGGCGTGACCGAGCCCGGACCAAAGTGCTTCGTATCAGCCCCTTCGGGTTGATCGAAATGACCCGCCAGCGTATTCGTCCTTCCGTGAAACGAACCGCCTATGAGAACTGTCCCTGTTGTCACGGTTCAGGACTCGTGAAATCGGCGGAAATCATGGCTGTCGATGTCATGCGAATCCTGATGGCGACCGCCAGTTCAAGTGATGATATCTCGACGATTCAGGTGGAAATCCACGAACGGGTGGCCAACTATTTGAATAACCGCAAGCGTCGTCAGATCATGGGGCTGGAGGAAGAATTCAATCTGACGGTCAGTATTCGGGCGAGTTCCGATGTGGGACCTGAACATGTGGCCCTGCAATGCCTCGATGATATCGGGAACGAAATCAAAAATTTGGCACAGGGAAGCTCGAAAAGTGCCGTCTAAGGCGTTAAATTACTCGCTTCTCTGGATTCTACTCTAAATCAATATCTGCACAGATGTCAGGTTTGAGTGTCCAGAAGGGGTAAGCCCCATTGGCAATCAGGTACCGCTGCGGTTGTTCCTTGTGCACCGTATTTAGAATAAGAACGTGCTCATCCTGAACACCGTCTGGCAGCAGATACATCCGCAGAGACTCTTTCCCCAAAGATTCTCTCTGAGCGGGTCGTATTCTTTCAAACACAGTTTGACCAACGTTTGGTCAAACTGTGATGTCCAATTCTTAGTTGTAAAAATTCCGTAGGTAGTATTCGGGACAAAATAATGTTCGCAATAATTGAAGATGGCAGCCGTCAATACAAAGTTTCCAAAGGCTCCTTGATTAAAATTGACTACCGGGCTGATGCCAGTACGGGAGACAAAATTACGTTTGAAACCGTGTTGCTCGCCAACGGTGGAGGAGCCAGTTCAATTGGTGCTCCGCTGATCTCTGGTGCGACCGTCACTGCCGAAGTGGTGAATAACGAAGTCAAAGGGGAAAAACTGGAAGTCCAGAAATTCCGCCGTCGTAAAAATTCCCGCCGTCATACTGGGCACCGCCAAAAATACACCGCCGTGAAAATCGACGCGATCGATGTTCCCGGTCTGGAAGAAAAATCAGAGTAGTCGGTAACCGACTATGGGGATTGAGGGGCAGAGTGATTTGTTTCTCAACTAATGAGAACCCGCATCCCCGCAAGATGAAGAACTAAAAACTGCCGACTGATGAGTCGGCAGTTTTTTTGCGCACTGGGAAAAAGCTCTGCAGGTCAATTTAAGTTGAGACGGAAAGAATTGAGGGGGAAGAAACTGTCGCTCGAATTTAACAGTGTCAGTCAACTGCACCGAAACAGTGCAGAGAAACGGGGCAGGGCAGTTGCGATCCGTTCGCCGCGCTGGGGAAAGTATGTCGATTACACTTGGGAAGAGTATCGACGGCATAGCGATCAGTTGGCCGGCGCACTTTTGGAAAGTGGCTTTCTCCCCGGCAGTCGAGTCGCCATTCTCTCTGAGAATCGATACGAGTGGCTCGTCACGGATCAAGCGGTGCTTACCATCGGCGGTGTGACGGTTCCGGTGCATACTTCACTCTCTGGTGAACAGATTGAGTGGCAGCTCAGGCATAGTGAAGCGACCTGGCTGTTTTTGTCTGGTGCGAGTCTATGGGAGAAGATCGCTACCCGATTAAAAGATTTACCGGATCTGGAAGGGATAGTTTTCTTTGATCCGTTAGAAGATCGAATTGTGCCTGGGCCTCGGTATGTAGTACGAACATGGCGACAGTTACAGGGGCGGGGTCGGCAGTTATTGCAGCGAGCCCCGGAGATGGTGCGGAATCGCGAAGAAGATCTCAAAGTCGGACCGGATCATCTGGCGACCATCATTTATACGAGTGGAACCACGGGAGAGCCGAAAGGGGTGATGCTCTCACATGGGAACCTGGTTTCGAATGCAGTCAACCGTCAACAGGTGGCTCAATACACGAGTCAGGATATCAAGCTGAGCT
>JAGQQC010000584.1 GCA_020426395.1 Planctomycetaceae bacterium | reverse complement strand
GAAGTCGTCGTCTGGAAAAAAGGAACCGAGGCTCCCCCCGCGTACGATCTGGAATACCTGACGCCCCTGTTTGACGAATTATCAGAGAAGGATGTCAACTCACCGGCAGACATTGCCACTGCTTTGGAACAAGCGACTCAACGAGCGATCCAGAACTGGCGTACAAATCAATTAACTGATGCCCAAGCCGTTTTTCTCGACCATTTGCTCGAAGCGAGTCTACTTTCCAATCGCGCGACAAATGAAAAGTTGAAACAGCTATTCACTGCTTATCGAGAACTCGAAGAACAGGTTCCCATACCGACCCGCGTACCAGGTTTGCTGGAGACCGATGTCGTCAATCAGCCCTTGATGGTTCGCGGTAACCACAAACAATTGAACGAGGAAGTTCCGCGACATTTTCTTTCTGCCATTGAGGAAACTCCCTACGACGCCAACGATAGTGGTCGCCTGGAACTGGCGGAAGATACCGTTCGCCCTGACAATCCTTTTACCTCGCGAGTGATCGTGAACCGCTTGTGGCATTATGTTTTTGGCGCGGGTTTAGTCCGCACGCCGGATAACTTCGGTCAATTGGGGGAACAACCCACGCACCCGGAACTACTCGATTTCCTCGCCAATCGATTACGGGAAGAAGGTTGGTCCCTGAAAAAAATGATCCGGTTCATGGTGACTTCTGAAACCTTCCAACGTTCGACGGATCACACCGCACAGATTCATGAACAGGATCCGGAGAACAGGCTCTGGTCCCACGCCAATCTCAGGCGATTGGAAGCGGAAGCAATTCGGGATACGTTGCTCGCTGTCTCGGGACAGCTCGATCTTAAAATGTACGGCCCCGGGTATAAACCGAATTCAGGAGCCGAACAACGCTCGGTCTACGGTTACATTCAGCGGAACAATCTCGAAAAGTTGTTGACCACGTTCGACGCTCCCACTCCCTTCGCCACCAAAGGCAGGCGGGATGTCACCAACGTTCCCGGCCAATCACTTACGTTGCTCAACGACCCCTTCATTGTCGACTGTGCCACAGACTGGGTGCGAATGCTCCGGAAAGAGTATCCCGATCAGTCAGAAAAAGAGCGAATCCAACTGATGTTCGAACAGGGACTGGGACGCCAACCAACGGAAAAGGAAGCTCAGCAGGCACATGTTTTCCTGGCTCAACTTGGTAAGGAGTACACCGATCTCCGCGCTGACTTTGTCCTCCTCGCGCAGCAGGAACGGGATGTCGAAAAACAAATCGAATCGATACTGGAACCAGCTCGAAAAAAATTACTCCCTGATCAAGGAAACGGAGAAGACTTAACCGGTTTGCCCACTCCCGTTGCCCAGTGGAAATTCGACGAACATGCGGATGATGAACTACTGGGATTAAAAGGGAAACTGAATGGTTCAGCCCGTCTGGAAGAAGGCGCACTGGTGCTCGATGGAGCCGGGCATCTTTCCAGCGAAGCTGTCCCCACTAGAACGATGGCGAAAACATTAGAAGCCTGGGTACAACTCGACAATCTGGACCAACAGGGGGGAGGGGTGATAACGCTCCAGCGAACTGATGGTTACCTGTTCGACTCGATTGTCATCGGTGAGATTCGCCCCGGCCACTGGATAGCTGGTTCTAACTTTCACACCCGCACACTTGATTTCAAAGGAACTCCAGAAGCAGACGCGGTGAGCAATCCAGTTCACATCGCGATCAGTTATGACGAGCAAGGAAACATACAATGTTTCCGTAACGGAGTGCCTTACGGAGAATCAATCCGGAAAGCTTCTGTGCAACCCTTTGAAGCAGACGAATCGAATTTTCTCTTCGGTTTACGACATGCCCCCGCGGGAGGAAACCGATTTCTGCGGGGACGAATTTATGAAGCCCGGTTTTATGATCGCGCACTCACGGCTGAAGAATTAGAGGTTTCCTCTCGATCCCTCGGTCAGTTCGCCTCGCCTGAGAAAGTACGGGCGGAACTTTCCGCCGAACAACAAACGAAACTGGCGAGTTATGAGACGAAGCTAAAAGAAATACAAAAACAACGCCAATCTCTAGGCACCGAACCCAAGCCAGAACAGGCCTGGATCGATTTGGGGCATGCGATTTTTAATTTGAAGAATTTTATTTATTACGAGTAGTTTTCTGGCTCGTTTGAAACCACAGATGGACACAGATAAACACCTATTTTTAATCATGAAATAGACGCAATGATTGAGCCCATTTTTTCACGACGAGAAATGTTACAGGCGACTTCTTCCGGATTTGGAATGCTTGCGCTCTCCGGGTTGATGAGTGATCCCGCTTATGCGGGGACAGTCGTGCCGCAGCCTCATTTTCCACCGAAGGCGAAGCATGTCATTCTCTGTTACATGTCCGGTGGGGCGTCGCATCTGGATAC
>JAGQQC010000583.1 GCA_020426395.1 Planctomycetaceae bacterium | reverse complement strand
TTCGGATCGGATCAATAATCCCCGCCAGCATTGCGTAGAGCAAAATGAGGGAGGAAATCGACATCGGTTCGGCGGCCAGTTGAATTCCCCAGATTTCGGTAGTCCCGCGCAGGACAAGATAAGTCCCAGGGAGCACCGCCATGAAACCGGCAATCATGCCGAGTGTTTCCGTAGTGGGGCTAGTCAGCGCGTCGAGTTTGATGATACGGAGCATCTTGTGGTAATACTGTTTGTTCTCTCGATGAAAACGGCGACGATGCGTGCCCGCTCCATTAAAAGCGATCACCACCTTCATATTGTCGAGGGTCTCTTCCAAGGTTTGGTAGATCCGCGACATACTTTCCATCATGCGGTGGCTGGCATGCTTGAGCCGTTTGCCAATCCGGTTGAAGACAATCGCAATCAGCGGCCCCATCAAGAGCGAAAGTAACGTCAATCGCCAGTTCACAACGAACGCGATCGCCAGACAGGAAATCGCCTTGAGCGGTTCCCGGATGATCTTTCCCCCCGCGAGTCGCAACCCCAGGCCAAACAGGTTCAAGTCGTTCGTAAAGCGAGACATCAAGTCGCCAGTACCACGGTGATGGAGTGTCTGGTAGTCGAGCGAAAGGACCTTCTTGAAACATTCTTTGCGCAAGTTGATCGTCGTCAATTCCACAACGCTACCGATGAGCGTCTCCTGAATGACGATCAAGATCCCTTTGAGAAGCGTGGCAATTAACAGACCCGTCAGCAAAACGGCAAGTACATCGAACTTATCTTTAGGCAGATAGGTGATAATGTCCGACTTGATCCAGGTCCACAAATTGAGTTCCGCGGTCGCTTCACTGAGCGCGGTCTGCTTTTCCGAAAGTTGACTGATCAGCCGATCTTTTTCGTGAACGAGTTGTTCCCGTTCTTTTTTCGGAAGATCGTTCGATTCCAGTTTGTCGTCGAACTCGTTCTGTTTCGTCGTTAGTTCATCCACCTTCTTACTGAGGGTGGCGCTTTCATCCGTCGCGGCCGTAATCTGTTCGTCAACATAGACCGACAGATCCTTATTCTCCAGCATCACCTTCACGACCGGAAAAATGGCGGTCAGGTTGGTTCCCCAAAGAACGGCGACAAGAACGGCGAACAGAATCGACAGGAAAAGTCGTTTCCGAAACGGCCATAGATAGGGCAGAGCACGCGCGAAATTATTCACGTTGACGAAGCTACTCCCTGCGCCAGCCGTGGCCGGCACAATCAGTATGAAAAGTGAAACAAATCCATTTGTCCCTCGCCACCTCCCTGTGAAGTCATACTGCGTGAAGTCACCTCGAGTGACTCAGCCGCGGCGCAAAGGGAATTGGCGATCTTCTGAAAACAGTTTTCAGCAGTGGTCGCCATCGTTACCTGTTTGATCCTCTCATGAACCAGTTTGTTCACAGCCTTCAGATCAGTGGTAACATTACCTGGAAAGAGAGCGCACAGACTCTCTTACCGGGGTTTATAAAGATTGTAGAGTTTACCAACAATCCCGAAATCGGGTCCAGACGAATATTCCGCCGTCCCTTACTCAGCCTGCAAACTGATTCATGTAGGGAATTTCGGAGGCCCGTTGCTGGATTTTCTCTTTGCGGTCGAGCAATTGGGCGAGGAAGTCGTACTGGCCGGTCAGCAGGGCGCTTCGAGCAGATTCGTTGATGGTGACCGGAATTACCTCGGAACCACAGGTGACCTGTTGATTCTCCAGGTCGACGGTGATTTCGAGGTTGGGGTCCGCTTTGATTGCGCTGGAAAGCTTCTCTAAGTCCGCCCGACTTGCGCATACTGCCGGAACCCCCAGGGAAGTGCAGTTGCCGAAGAAAATCTCCGCGAACGATTCAGCGATGATCGCTTTTACTCCCCAGCGAATAAGAGCCTGTGGAGCATGTTCCCGTGAAGAGCCACAACCGAAGTTTCGCCCACTGACGAGCACAGTCCCCTGGCGATATGCGGGATTATCGAACGGATGATTCGGATCCTGCTGCCGGTCATCCTCGAATGCGTTCTCCCCCAACCCTTCAAAGGTAACACAACGAAGATATCGAGCCGGGATGATGCGGTCAGTGTCAATATCATCGATCAACAGGGGGATACCAGTGCCAGTGACGGAAGTAATTTCGGACATGATTCTATTTCGGTAATAAATCTCATTCAGGGTGGGTGGCACTGCTGGCTCGTCCAGCAGTGGAATCACAGTACATTCTGTAATTGCTGCCTGTTGTTTTGGTCTTCTTAGTAATAAGGGCTGTGCTAATGCGGGTATTAGACCTCACTGCTGGGCAAGCCAGCAGTGCCACCCTTTGTCAATTCGTTTGTATCAACTTGTAAATTCAAACCGTGGCCGGTTCCAACAATTCGCGGACGTCGCTCACGCAACCGTTGATCGCC
>JAGQQC010000582.1 GCA_020426395.1 Planctomycetaceae bacterium | reverse complement strand
GATCTCGATAATGTTGAGCCTTCAGAAAAGTTGCTCTTTGCAATGCCGCGATTTTCATGCGAGTCCCCGGTGCTTGGCCTCGCCCACCGTAACTTCGCTTGGGATTTTCCCCGTTGGCCATTTTCAGACCACCGAACGTCTTGTCAGAGGCAATCCACATTTGCTCGGGCGTGTATCCTCGTAACTTGATATAGATTGTCTGGCCTCCAATCACGTTGGCACTCCCGGGCATGACATTCGCCGTGGTGACTCCACCGGAGAGGGCCATTTTAATTCCGGGGTCGTAAGGGTTGAGGGAATCGAGCGCCCGTACAATTCCCTGCACCGGCCCGGTTGTTTCGTTTCCGTCAGAATTGGCCAGGACGCGTGGTCGGGAATAGACACCCAAGTGAGAGTGCGTGTCGATCAACCCGGGAATGATCACTTTTCCAGTCACGTCATGAATGTTCGCTCCGTCTGGAATCGAGATCTCCTCCTGAGAACCAACGGCACTGATTTTCCCATCTTCAACCATCAAGACCCCCGGGTCGAAGACCTGGCCTGTAGCCGTCAAAATTCGAGCCCCTTGCCAGACTTCGATTTTGATCGATGGTTTTTCGTCCCCAACGGGTTCCGCCCCCGAGAGCAAAGTCGTGCCGGAAAACAGTATCAGAACCAGGGTGAGCATCAATTTCAGGTTATTCACAATCATCTTTACCGTTGTTTTTCGAATGGAGTTGGCAGAGAAGTATGCAGTTCAGATCAGGCCTTACCGCAAGAATACAGCCTTTCGAGGGCTTTACCCAGTATGGCCATTCTTTCCTACTTTACGCCATTTCAAAGTCCATTGGGGGAAATGAGTTTGCCACTGAATTTCACTCAAAATTCAAATTTTGCCCCGAATGAAGGCACAACCGCCCTATTTCGCGGCTGGAAGCAAGAATTTGTTTCTCTCCTACCTGAAATTGTCAAATTTACGATTGGGGTCACGAGCTTCTTTTTCTGGTCAGTTTCATTGAAAAGAAATTTGGGAAATTAGGAATCAATATTCGTTTATGTACAAATAACTCCAGATGCCCCCTTCTTCGTTTAGGGTTGGCTCTACACAGAAATAAGAAAAACCAGTCTGGAACAGGCACACTCTTTGCTTTACCTCGATTTGCGAAATATTTCACACCACCGAGTTCACTTTCGGCGTTTCCAGTGAATTCCCAGCCCAACGAGGATCCATTCAACCTTCAGGACACAGGAATACTCATTCGGGGCCGGTTCTCACACATTTCCTGTTTCCTTTCAACTTCGCTTCACCGCATGTCTGGCGCCCGTTCCGCTCCGAACCGCGTCAACACAATGCCAAACAACTTCCCCTCCTGTTCGAAGTGCCCGACTCAGAAGAATGCCCGGCAGTTGAACATCTGCTTTGTTGTTCGAAACGAATTCCAATTAATTGAATGAAGGTAGCCGCGACACAGGAAGTGAACGGTGAACATCCTCCACGTTTATTGTGATAATTATGGTGAATATAGTCAGTAAGCCCACTCAGGGCCGCAACAAGGTAGTTGTGATTGGCAACGGAAAAGTTGGTCTGCGATTCTGCGAACAAATGGTCGAACTCGATCAGAAGCAGAATTACGAATTAATTGTCTTCAGCGAAGAAAAAATACCCGCTTACGATCGCCGCGCGATCGCATTATACAGCAAGCATCAAAACCAGGAGGAACTCCTGCTTGCTCCCCGAGTCTGGTATGAAAAGCATGGGATCGAATTACATCTCTCAGATCGCATCTTGAAGATTGACCGCACGGCAAAGCAAGTCATTAGTAGTCGAGGAGAAGTCATCGATTACGATCATGTCGTTCTCGCGACCGGTTCTTATTCTTTCGTTCCCCCCATCGCCGATATTGAACACCCGGGAGTGCATCTGTATCGCACGATCGATGATATGGAACGAATACTCGCCGACGTCGCCCAGTGCAAATCTGTCGCTGTAATCGGAGGGGGATTATTCGGTCTGGAAGCGGCCCGGGCAGTGTATGAGCTTGGATTGAAAACTCATATCGTTGAATCCGCCCCCTGGTTGATGCAACATCAATTGGATGTCATTGGTGCGACCTGTCTGAAAGAATTCATTGAGGCCCGCGGAGTCGAGGTTCACCTCGGAAAAGAAACGACAAAGATCCTGCATGCGGGCGAGCGAGTCTGTGGCCTGCAATTTATGGATAATAGCCAGTTGCAAGTGGATATGGTTATTTTCGCTGCCGGAATTCGTCCACGAGATGAATTGGGACGGATCTGCCAACTCGGAATTCATGCCAATGGGGGCATCGTGGTGAATAATCACTTGCAGACATCCGATCCTTCCATCTTCGCGATTGGAAAAGCGGCCTGGCATCCGGATATGATGTGCGGACTTGTTTCTCCCG
>JAGQQC010000581.1 GCA_020426395.1 Planctomycetaceae bacterium | reverse complement strand
CTTTATGTTCCCACGTCGCGGACCCCCTGGCCTGCTCCCGGTCGAGGAAAACCTCGCTCCGCAGGAGTCAATGCCTTTGGCTTGGGCGGATTTAATTTACATGTGGCACTCGAAGAATACATTGGAAAGGGAGCGACAACTGTAACTGTCATTCAATCATTTGATTCGACGGAAGCCCACATTGAGCTGAAAAAAGAAAAGGGGGTTGCCATCATCGGGCGTGGTTGCTTGCTGCCGCAGGCACGCAATATCAAAGAACTTCAGGTATTTCTCACCAATCCTCAGTCTGACAAATCATATCTAAGCGATTTTCAATACGACTGGCGTAGGCACAAAATTCCTCCACGACAACTGGAACAGGCGGATCCATTACATTTTTATTTACTGGAAGCTGTTGATCAAGCTTTGGAAGAAGCTGGTCTATCAATAGAGGATTGTCAACGGGAACGAGTCGGGACGATTGTGGAATCGCAACTCGGAGGAGATTTCACTGATCATATTCAACTGGGCTTACGATTCCCTGAGATTGCTCAAGAATTATGCGATGTTTTGAAAGAAGATCGTTGTTCCACAGAAACGGTTGATTCGATCATCGAGCAGTATGAACAGCGATGTCAAACTCAATGGCCACAATACCGAGATGATTCCGGTAGCTTTCATCACAGTTCGCTCGCCTCTCGAATTGTCCGCACACTGGATTTCCAGGGGCCAGCCTTGATGCTCGAAGACGCCTCTGAAATTAAAGCGGCGTTGTTCGAGACGGCGTTTCAACTTCTCGAATCGGGAGATTGCGATGTCGTGATCTGTGCAGCCGGTTCTCGACATCTCGGCCACGCATCGATTAGTCAAGGGAGTCATTCTGTTGAAGGAGCTGGCGCCGTGATTCTAAAAAAATGGAACGACGCCATACGTGATGGTGATGCGATTTATGCGACTTTGACGGAGGAAGATTTGTCGAAGCGAATCAGATGTGATGAATGGCCAGAATTTATCAGTTTTGGAATAGGTTCGAAAATCCTTCAAGTACTGATTCAAAGTTGTTTTCCCGATTCAATAAATTGAACTGAAATCCTATCTCGCATAGGATGGAGCGGTCGGTTTCCAGACTGCCTCCCCAATTTTAATTCGGAGTTCACAATGCCGCTCAACTATTGCTCTCTCCCTTTGCTGGCCACATGCAGTTTGATTACGTTGCATGCCACTTTAGAGGCTGCCGAGAGACAATCTCCGAATTTTATCGTCATCTTTGCTGATGACCTCGGTTATGGTGACATCGGTTGTTTCAATGAGGAATGCGAGCATGAGACGCCGAATTTGGATCGGATGGCGGCGGAAGGGGCGATGTTAACTTCCTTTTATGTGCCGATGCCTTATTGTGCGCCGTCGCGAGGAACGATTTTGACGGGGCGGTATCCGTTTCGGCATACGGTGGTCGAGAATCCGGCGCCGGATGATGGACGGCATCAAATCGGGTTGCCTGCGTCGGAAGTGACGATTGCGGAGCAGCTCAAGACGGCTGGGTATGCGACGGCGGCGATTGGAAAATGGCATCTAGGACATTTCCCACAATGGTTGCCTCACACGCAGGGGTTTGATGAATACTTCGGTATTCTGTATTCAAACGATATGTGGCCGGTGCAATTGGTTGAACGAGATCAAGTAGTGGAATACCCAGTGGTTCAGGCAGGGTTGACGCATCGGTATACCGATAAGGCGATCGATTTTATCCGGCGGCATCAGGAAGAACCATTCTTTATCTATTTACCGCACGCAATGCCCCATAAACCGCTGGCGGCTTCGGAGCAGTTTTATACACCGGAAACGCCCGATGATTTGTACTCCGATGTGATTCGGGAACTTGATTATGAAGTGGGGCGTTTGCTGGATGAGTTGAAAGAACTGGGGTTGGATGAGAAAACCATGGTTTTGTTTACTTCCGATAACGGAGCCTGGTTTGGGGGATCCAACGCAAACCTGCGTGGGATGAAAGTGACTAACTGGGAGGGAGGGATTCGTGTTCCGTTGATCGCACGATACCCGGGAGTCATTCCAGCGGGCGTCGTCAATACAGAGCCAGCGGGAACAATTGACGTGCTACCGACGATTTGTGAACTGGCGGGAGTGGGTTCCCCCCGTGATCGAGTGATTGATGGCCGAAATATCTTGCCGATGATGCAAAATGAGGGGGCTGACAGTCCGCATGAGGCGATTTATTCCATGTCAGGAGGAAAGCTGGCCTCTATCCGAGTTGGGAAGTGGAAATTGCATGTCCGCAGCCGGCTAACGCGAATGTTTGGGAACTTGTCCCGTCGTCAGCAGGAGAACTGGGTGGATGACCGGGCGCCGGATGGGGTGTCGATCATTGCTCCTTATGAACAGGCGAAGCCGACGGACTATCCAGGAGTCGAAACGGGAGATAAACC
>JAGQQC010000580.1 GCA_020426395.1 Planctomycetaceae bacterium | reverse complement strand
ATTTGACCCATCAATGGGTTTTAGGATCACTTCTACTGGAAAGCCCGACTGAACAATGTCTCAGCAAGTGAAACAGAATATTCTGTCCGAACTCGAACAGCTCCCGTTGATTGATCCGCATACGCACATCAACCCCCATTCCGCAGCCTCAACCACGCTCGCAGATATCATGGGGTATCATTATTACACGGAGCTTGCTCATTCCGCTGGTCTTCCAAAAGAGCGTATTGAAGAAGAAGGACTCGCGCCAAAAGATAAAGTCGGACGACTCGTCGAAAAACTGGACGATCTCGACAACACGACCCAACTGAGTTGGCTGATTGAAATTGCTCAGGAGTTTTTTGGGTTTCAGGATGAGAAAATCACTCCAGACAACTGGGAAAATCTGTACGACACCGCGCTCGCCAAAATGAGTGAGGACGACTGGGAACAACAAGTCCTGAAACAAAGTAAGTTGGATCAGGTTTACCTGACGAATGAATTTGACGATCCGCTGGCCGGGTTCGATACGCAATTATATGTTCCCTGTTTGCGCACAGACGATCTGGTTTTCCATTTCACCAAATCCGCGACACGCGAACGACTTGCCAAAGCGACTGGAGTCGAAGCTGGGAATGCAGCCAGCTTAAAAGAAGCAATTGGAAAACTGTTCAAGCATTTCACAGAAAACAATGCCCGGGCTTGTGCGATTTCCTTGCCTCCCACCTTCTCGCCACAAAAAGTGGAATCAACCAGCATTGACCCCATTCTGAAGAAGGTGACAGATAAAAGTGAACTTTCAGGTACTGAAGCGAACTCCTTAAGTTGTTTTATCTTCTGGACCCTTGCCGAATACTGTGCCGAATTCAAGTTGCCGTTCGACTTGATGATCGGAGTCAATCGTCGGGTTTACGAAGAGGGGGTCTATCAGGGACAGGATTTGTACGATTCCCGAACTTCTCTTTACCTGTATAAAGAACTACTCAACGCCTTTCCGACAGTGACTTTTCCCATTTCAGTTCTGGCTCCAACCAGTAATCAGGAACTCGTCAGCTACAGTTGGATTTTCCCGAACGTCGTTACAAACGGACACTGGTGGTATTCCAATATTCCGGCACATATTGAACTCGATTGCCGGGCCCGCTTGCAAGCCGTGCCCCAATCCAAACAGATTGGGTACTACAGTGATATGTACAAACTGGAATTTGCTCTGCCAAAATTCTCCATGTATCGCCGCGTCCTGGCCAAAGTCCTGGCGAACGATTTCGTGATCGATCGAGGCTGGAGTGAGGAAAGAGCGATCAATCTGGGAAAAACCGTTCTCCGTGGTAACGTCGAACGTATTTTTGGTGGATGCTAGAGGATTTCCATCCTCACGGTCCCTGAATTCCCCTCGTCGCGGGCCCATCACTGGTTGATTACGTTTTCAAACCCATTTAGAATCAATGAGGGATCGGTCTCTACTTTTTCTCCAGTAGAGTCTCGGATCGCCGCTACAGTTCACCATGACCAGATAGATTCATTTCGTGTCTTGTAAGGATTGAGAGAGATGAACAAGTTGATGCTCCTGGAAGGGGGAAACGCGACTCCCTACGAGCTCTCTCAGGACGAACTGACGATCGGTCGGCATCCCGACTGTGAAATCTATCTCAATTCAGACATGGTTTCCCGGCGGCACGCCCGGGTTTTCTCGCGCGGGGGTCAAGTTTTCATCGAAGACCTGGGGAGCGGCAACGGGACATTCGTAAACGGAAAACGGGTCGTCCAACCGACCGCCATCAAAAACGAAGACCGGGTCAAAATCGGACCGATTTTGTTTCGATACGATTCTGCTCAAACGATTTCCAAAACAGCTCCGTTGCCCACTTTAGCGTCTGTTCCAGAAGGGTCCACACTTTCGATCGATTTCGCCTACACAGCGGAAGATGTGGAGCAACCCACTATTATGGGGCAAGTCGAAAGTTCGGTCTCCTTCTCAGGATTCGACTCGCAGCCGGAAGAAAAGCTGAAAGGAATCATCGAAATCAGCCGGGCTCTCGCCGGAACAGTAGACCTCGATGTGCTGCTTCCCAAAATTCTCGATGTCCTCTTCGACGTGTTCCCGAACGCCGACCGTGGTTGTATCCTGCTCAAAGACAAACAGACAGAGAAAATGTTTCCGCGAGCCTATAAAACTCGCCGTGGCGATCAAGACGAACCCGTTCGTCTCAGCCGTACGATTCTCAATAAAGTGCTCGAAGAAAAAACGGGGATTCTCTCTGCCGATGCCACCAGCGATACTCGATTTGAATCATCAGCTTCTATCTCGGATCTGACAATCCGTTCGATGATGTGCGTCCCCATGCTCGACCTGGAGGGAAATCCCCAAGGCGTTATTAACATCGACACTCAGAATCCTTTACACCGGTTCAAAGCTGAAGATCTCGATCTGCTCAATGCTGTCGCTGGGCA
>JAGQQC010000057.1 GCA_020426395.1 Planctomycetaceae bacterium | reverse complement strand
CTTTAATGCGTCAGGAAGGATTCCTGGAAAGAAAACCGATCGAAGATGAATCGGATTCCTTTATGCTACTTTTCGAATCAGCAGAAGACGGCTCTTGCAATTGAAAACAAAGAGACGCAAATCGCTCAAAGTGCTGAAGCGTATCTCCATACATATAGTAATCCATTTTGCGACGCAAGTCGGCTGTGAGCCCATTTCCTCCCACAGCGATAATCGTTCCCGAGTTCAAAGCAGTCGCTGCCAGGGATGCATACTCTTGCAGAAACTGCTCCCTGTCTGAAAGAAATGACACACTTAGCCAAACCAGCCGAGGCTTTTGTTGGATGATGATTTTCTCCAAAGAAAGCAGTGGAATTTGACAACCATAAGAAACCGCATTCCAACCCTGCTCCCGCAAGACCAGTTCCACTAAAGCGACCGGGAGTGAATAAAGATCCCCCACCGGCGTCGCTCCAATCGCCCCAGGAGCCGTGGTCGCTGGCGAAGGTTGATAAGATCGGAGTTCACGCAAAATGCGGGAACAGATTTCACAGCAACGTCGTTCCTCATAGATTTCAACGTCACCGCAATCCCACAAGTGACCAATTTCCGCAAACACCGGGGCGATTAATTGATCCCCGATCGAACTGACTCGTTCCATTCCCAGATAAAGCTGAAGCACGATTGATCGTGCAGCTGCTTCGTCAGACGCGATGAGGGCCGTCTGAAATCGCTCTCGTTCCCGGGCGTAATCGATGCTCTCTTCAACATCCAATTCAGGTAACCCGAGTACCTGCGGTTCAACCAAGAGACGTTGAGTTTGCCTCAGAAATTGAATCAGCGAGACGATGGAGATCCGGCGATGCCCTCCTGAGGTCTGTATCATCTCAAGCTCACCAGAATCCGACCAGCGTTTGATCGAAGACTGACTGACTCCCAACGCCGTTGCAATTTCTTTCGTTGAAAAAAACGAATTCATACTAAGTTACATTTCGTAGGACAGAAATTTCACGGTATTCCAGAGCAAACCGGAGCATATACACAAGATCACCTCAGAATTACTGGAACTTAGATGCTCTACCTTGATTTATAGTTACTCAGTTCCGGGAGACCACTCACAGAGGCAATTTCCTTCCCCTGAAATGATGAAACAAACTGAGTTCCGCTGCAACCGATTCCACGGCTTCACTGATTAGCACGAACCAACACGGCGACACAAGGAGCCGTTGCGGGGGCCTTGATTTTGATTTTGCGTCCCCCGTTGAGCAGCGCCCCCTGCTCCGCTTCCCCCGTGGATATGTGAATCCATTTCAATTGGAAATCGTACGGGGCGGACGAGAGATCCAAACTGACTTCACCTCCCGCCGTGAAATAAATGGCATAGGCTTTCCCCGAATCTGCTACGAGGTAGGCTTCGTCTGATTCGCGATCACTGAGTAGCTCCTGGTGATCGTCGACGTTCCACATTTGGATTTCGCTTTCCAACTTACGAGCCGCACGAATGCAATTTTTCGCCAGCGGTTGTAACCCAATCCCGGCAATATCACGATGATGCCGCATCGCCGCGCACCCCACAAATAAGTCCCGCCAGAATCGTTCAATACCATCAGGGGGACGACCGGAACCAAAGCTGAATCCTCCGTCGCCGTAAATTTTGGTGTTATTCAAAGGACGAGGATGTGCTGCGATTTGTTCCTCGTACCATTTCAGCCGAACCCATTGATCCTCGTTAAAAAACCGGCTGTTTACTTGAGAAATATCAAGGAATGGATACGTCTCCGGATCGGCAATCGCCTGTGCGTATGATTTCGAACGAGCTGGCTGAAAACCGTCGTCAAACATATCTGTGCAAAATACGAGTGCCTCTTTTTCCCGAGCCTGATTCTGAATGAAATTGATCCAATAACGACCCCAGGCTGGAGGAGTCGAGGTTTCATTGTCCATGCAGTAGAGCACATGCCCATATTCCAAAGAATAAGACAACAGCTTCGCTACAAATCGTTCTTGATAACGGCGGATCCGGTCCAGCTTGTTTTCATAGAGAGGCATACCCGGAATCGAATGGAAGAAAGGTTGTTGATCTCGATGGGCATGCTGCGGATAGGAATTCCGCAATCCCGATTCTGCAACTGAATAATTGACATTATTGCTCGGCCGATAAGGATGCCGATCCCAATGTTCGCGTGAGTAATCAAACCGGTCCCAAACTTCAATCTGCACGATAATATCTCGCTCACGAGTAATCTTGAGCAAATTTTCAAAGCGAGCCCAGTATTCCTCGTTCCATTGATCGAGATCATATTTCCCATCCTCCCGCTTCTGATAAGGATAAGCTTCGTAGTCGTGATCTTGCCGATCACTCATGGTGTTCCGGATATAATTTCCCCCAACAGAAACCAATTCATCCATCGCGGCTTCCAGATCGGGCATCTGAAACGGGCTGTCATCTTTCAGTCCTCCCAGAAGTAACACAGGCTTCCCTTCGAACTGCCAATACCGAGGGTTCTCTGTATAGGGTTGAATTCGATCCGCAGCCGGTTCCCCGGAGAGGAGAACCAGGGAGTTAGAAGAACACCAACCCGCAATCAGAAAATAAATCCACAAACTTCGTCGCATTATGGAGCGCTCCCGTTTTTGTTTTTTTTTAGAACCAAATCTGTCTCCTTCTTTTACGGCAAGCGAACCGGATAATTCAATGCCAAATTCCCACAATCGAGAGTCAGTTCAAATGCATTCCCTTGCCCTCCGTTTGCTGTTGGCATTCCGCAAAATATTGGAGATAATTTGATGAAGAGAAAGTACTGTTGAAAAATCACAACTTCGAAGCGTTCCGAATTTCACTCGTACTTTCGTTTTTCCGACGCATGCATTTTTCGGCAGCCGATAATTGGCGCATCAGATCGGAGTCTAGCATCATGAGCAGGAACATTGAGTTAAAAACAGGTAAGGATGTAAGAGATGCCTGCCGTCGGGGCGATCTTACCAGTCATACAGCGGGCTTGGCCCCGGGGTACGTTCAGGCCAATCTGGTGATTCTTCCGAAAGAATATGCCGCGGACTTCGAACAATTTTGCCATCAGAATTCTAAAGCCTGCCCCCTGCTCGACATCTCGGAGCCAGGCAACCCCTCTCCCCCCACATTGGCTACCGATGCTGATCTGCGTTACGACCTCCCTTGCTATCGCATCTGGAAAGATGGAGTTGTCGTGGATGAACCAACGAACCTGGAGAAATACTGGCGAGACGACTTGGTCTCCTTTCTCATCGGTTGCTCGTTTACATTCGAGAATGCCCTTAAACGGGAAGGGGTTCCTTTGCGGCATGTGGAAGAAAATAAAAACGTGGCGATGTACCGCACAAACATCGAATGTCATCCTGTCGGACCGTTTGATGGCCATATGGTCGTTTCGATGCGTCCCCTGACGTTAGCCGAGGTTTCCAAAGCGACTGAAATTACCTCCCGATTCCCGGAAATGCATGGGGGACCTGTTCATCACGGCGAACCTGAACGGATTGGGATCACCGATTTAGACAACCCTGATTATGGGGAAGCGATTACGATCAAAGAAAACGAAATCCCCGTCTTCTGGGCCTGTGGAGTCACTCCGCAAGCGGTTGTCGCCGAGGCGAAACTTCCCTTCGCCATCACTCATGCCCCCGGTTGCATGTTCGTATCAGATCATTTGGATGCAGATTACGAGATGGTTTGAGGTAAAATAGTAGAACCAGGTTTAACACGTTCAATCTTCCTCCCAATACTCCCAGATTTTATATAACCCGGGGTAATAAGGGGTGGGAACATAACGTAAATCTTCTTTCAAGCGTTGCCAGTCGGAAGCCGGTATCTGTCTCAGGCATCGACGTTGTGTTTTTACATTGTCCGTCGCGCATTCAACCGGAATGGGATAAACATTACTCAGCCGTTCCCGGTCCAGGTATCCGTTATAGAGGGCAACCGTCGCGACTCGAGTTCCTAACTTCGGTTCTTTTCCAGCGATCATCGGCAATTCGTAACGAATAATTTTGATCACTGGCCATTCATCAGGACTGTTGAAAACCAGATCGGCACTGACAGCAATCAACATCGGATTCAGAGAGACGACCACCCCCGGGTTTGTATCACCTTCGAAGAAATGATCTTTCACCCAATTGCGACGGAAATAAAGCGCCAGGCCAACAACGATGTAATACGGAACGCTGAAAAACAGTCCGACACACACATCGTGCAGAGCGAACAAAATGAAGATGGGTAATACGCTCAAAAACAGAAATAAAAATAAATATTTCTGAAATGGGTGATATCGTAAATATGTCTTGAAGAACTCAACTTTGACACATCCCGGATTACTCGCCTGCGGGGCTCCCATGTGGTTTCACTTTTCTAAAATTTGGCAATCACAGTCACTCATAAAATGCTATAATTAAAGTTGATGACCAATCACCCTGATAATACACAACGATTTGAAAATTATCACCAGAACAAATCCTGAATCATCACATGATACAACCTTGTTTGGTTAGCCAGACAGCATCTTTTTCTTCCCTACTGAGGCGCTTAGCATGTCTGAATTTGCCATTCGCTGGAATGAACGGTATCAGAACAACGATACTCCGTGGGACTCACGACAAGTATCGAAAGAACTGAAGCGGGTTATTGAGGAACATCAAATCAAACCTGCGCGAGCTTTAGAGTTGGGATGCGGCACAGGTACGAATGCCATTCACCTGGCGCAGCAGGGATTTGAAGTGACTGCCGTTGATTTCTCGGAGCGAGCACTTGAAACAGCCGCGATGAAAGCTCATGAAGCAAACGTCGAGATCAAATTCATTCTGGGAGATCTGACCGATTTGCATCTGGCCGTGACTCCCTTTGATTTTCTCTTCGACCGCGGTGTCTATCATTGTGTTCGTAATGAAAATCTCCCCGGATTTCTGAACACGCTGAAGAAGAACACCCACCCGGGTTCTCTCTGGCTCTCACTAAGTGGCAGTACCAACGAAGAGCATGACGAGCATATCCCCAAAGTCAGCGAAGAGGACATTAAACAGGATTTGGGCGGCTTGTTCGACATTGTTCAGTTGCGGGAATTTCATTTTGAGGACGAAGGAGAACGCCAGGGCCCCTTGGGTTGGTCGGTTCTTTTACGAAGAAAAGAGAACTAACCAATGAAAAAACCTGATGTCACTCAAGCGTGAAACCCCCAGAATTAGCCACAATTGTTCAGTATCAAAGTTTACCAAACTGTCGCGTCAATCCGTTTATTCCGAACAAGTTAATTGACCTCTGTATTTCCCCCTGACAGTAGGGTTTATCTTGACGATTCAGCATGTTCCCATTACTCTGGAATATATAAACAGGCGCTTAAATGTGGGCCAATGGGCTCTCAGTTGGTCGAGAACAATAAGTACTTGATCGACTTTTCCCATGAGGTCTTTTAAGATCTGTCTTTCCAAGGAAGAATTCATCTTCCAACCTATTACCCTGCCTCGCTTTCCATCCGTTATTTATCCTGCCTCCGGGAGCGAATTCTATGCTCAATATTTTCGGACGTTCCAGCCGTATGTGTGACGGTCTTTCCCGTCGCTCTTTTCTGCAAGTGGGAGGTTTTACCTTCGGCAGTCTGGCTGCGCTTTCCCTGCCCGAAATCCTCCGAGCTGAATCTATTTCGGGGCATGCAAAACCGAATTCTCATAAAGCGATCATCAATATCTTCCTGGCGGGCGGACCTCCACACCAGGACATGTGGGAAATCAAAACGGAAGCTCCCAAAGAAATTCGGGGCGAGTTTAACCCGATCAGTACTTCTATCCCTGGCCTTCAGATCGGTGAATGTTTTCCGAAAATCGCCAGTATGATGGATAAGTTCGCCGTCATTCGTTCAATCGTGGGTAACAGTGGCGGACACGATGCCTATCAGTGCTTATCTGGTTGGGCTCGACGGGATGGTGCCTCAATTGGAGGCCACCCCAGCATGGGTTCAGCTCTCTCCAAGCTTTACGGCCCCGTACACAAGGCAATGCCTCCGCACATCGCGCTGGCGGCCAAAACCAGTCACACTCCCTGGTCGGAACCAGGTGCTCCCGGTTTCCTGGGAGCAGCGCATCAGGCATTCAAACCGAACAATGGAGGCGCTGAAAACCTGACCTTAAACGGTGTCACACTGGAGCGTTTACAAAATCGCAAAGCACTACTCTCTGGCTTAGATCAACTGAAGCGAGATGTGGATGCCACCGGTATGCTCGAAGGTGTCGATGCCTTCACCGAAGCGGCCTTTGGTGTGTTGACATCCAGCAAGCTGGCTGAAGCGCTCGATCTGAGTAAGGAAGACCCGGAAATCGTCGCCCGGTATGGTGACGGTAAGCCGTACAAATATCAGTATGATGGTGCCCCCACCTGTAACGAACATTTATTACTCGCTCGACGGTTAGTGGAAGCCGGCGCCCGATCTGTGAGCCTCTCCTTTGGACGTTGGGACAGTCATGGCGCGAACTTCGATCTTGTTCGCCATCATGGCCCTCGTCTTGACCAGGCGGTTTCGGCGTTAGTGCAGGATCTCGATGAAAGAGGAATGCTCGACAATGTCTCCGTCGTCGTCTGGGGAGAATTCGGCCGCACCCCTCGTATCAACGAAGGAGCCGGACGAGATCACTGGCCGCGAGTGAACGCCGCTCTGCTCGCCGGTGGAGGTATGAAAACTGGCCAGGCCATCGGCAAAACGAATCGCCTCGGGGAATACCCGGTCGAACGACCGGTTCACATTCAGAATGTGATCTCGACCTTGTATCACAATCTGGGAATCGACACGATGAACACCACCATCGCCGACCCAACCGGCCGCCCACAATTCCTGGTTGATCATCGGGAAACGATTCCAGAACTGGTCTAAAGATTGAATCTCGGCTGGGACTGCTCTCAACGCAGCAGTTCGAGTGTCGTTTCACTTTCGACGGTCGTCACCTGATCGGGACTATTCTCGAAACCAATCAGCATGGACAATTCAACCAATTGACCAAGTCCCGTTATATAGACCGTTTGCTTTTCAGCGACCTTAAGAGCAACCAGCTCTCCCGCTTCTGGATCGAATAGAAAGTGCCCCGAGTCGCATTCGGAATCAAAATTCGCAACGATCATGGGAATGAATAGACCAGTCCCCATTCCCTGACTGATCGTCATCTTGCCGGTCGATTTACTGCGAAAATCAACCTTGATCATTGTCCGCCCTGCATGTTCCACGGGACCGGCGGAAGTGCAAACGATCTTATATCGTGTTTCAGACTCGTTTTTCGCCTCACGAACCGGCTGATCGGGAATCTTGACAGGAATCGTTTGAGTTTCCGAATATTTGTCGCTCACCGTCCACGAGTCCCCCTTCACCACTGGCTTTTCTGGTAACTGCCTCAGAATCACTCGGAGTAAATCCTGTTTCGATTCCTCGTTAAATAAGAAGCCGGGTTGTGGTTCCTTCTTCTGCATTTTAGCCGTGGTTGCTTCATCGACTTTGACTTCGCCAATCTGGCTGACGAAGAATTCCTCATCCTCTTTCACAAAACCAACTTGTTCAATCGTCGATGAAGTTTTCAGCTTCTTGATCACCTGCCGGGCTGGTTTCTCGATCAATTCGAGTTGAATGCGCTGGCGATTATTCACGATCTCTTTCGTCGGACGTAGCAAGAACAACTTCTCTTCAACTTCATCCAGCTCGGTCGTTTTGGTTACGTAACGAGCTTTGTCCGTTCGATGTTTTTCGATGACCTGATGGTAAACAAGCGGTTTATTCGGCGAAAATTTGTATTGCAAACGCACCGGTTCATCAGCATAGACCGTCGTAACGAGTAGTCCCCAAAGACAGATCATCAAACCTGTTGTTCGTAGTCTCATAGTTTTCTCATCCTTGATTCGTTTTATGTATCGGACGTGGAAAGCAGCTTACTCGGTTTCCAACCCGTCTGCGCGTTTTACTTCAACATGGAATTTCACAACGGCCTCCGTGTTCACCGTGAGTGGGCCGGGAAGATCTTTGACGGACACTTCCTGAGTCTGCTGCGTATTCATCTGGTAACGGACATTCGACTGAACGATGAGCCCCGTTTGCGGGTCGAGGAACACTTCCCCTTTGGAATCCGCAACTTTAGTTTCCACTGAGGTATTATTCGGCCCGCTCTTATCTTGCATACTGAAACTTCCCTGAAGTTGTTCTTCAAGTCGAGCTACTTGCTGTCCTTCCCGGTCTTCCAGTCCGGCAAAAGTATAAACGACTTTCCAAGGATCATTTAACTTCTCTTCCGATTCTCCCTGAGAAGTTTCCGTAGCCGTCGTCTGCTCCCAGCGATCACCTACCTGAACCGGGTCTTTTTTGAATTCTGGAAAAATCCAGACAACAGCCATATCGCCTGTCGGACCCGGGAAAGGTTGGAGCGGAGGAGCTGGCGCAGGGGGCTGTTTTTGATCTTCCTGCTTATTATCACTCTTCACTCCGTCTTTATCAGGCACTAATCCCGTCGGCCAAATCTTGATTTTTAGCGGAGTAGAATTGTTAGAGCGCTGAATCGTGTTTCCATTCGCATCCAGATCCAGCTTCGCTTTGCGGGGATCGCTGAATAAAACTTCGACCGTGGTCGTCTCGCCAGTTGTTTCCAGTGGAGTCAGTTTGCATTCAAGGAACTCGGAATAGGACTTTGAGGTTGGGCCGACGCCTGCAACATTCGCTTCGATCTCCATATCGATTCTGACTTTATAAATCACCGGTTCTTTCTGCGTGATTCGGTACTGCAACTGCACAGCGTCGTCGGCAACAGTCATCGACGTGGTGAAATGAAAAGTAAGCAGGGCGAATATTGCGACAAACTGTTTCATCCTGTTCTTCCTTGAAAAATTAAGCAAACCGTCCGAGAAATATAGCAGCACTTCGCGTCCAAAGAAAACAGCAGTTCCCCAATCTGTTTATAGATCGAGGAACTGCTGTGTTGGTAATGACTTAGTTGATTGCGAAAGAAAAAAGAAACTTATTCTGTTGTTGTTTCAGGAATCTGATCGACGGTAATTTTATGATTCTGGCTTGATTCGACCACCTGTACCTGGCCTCCCGCCATCACTTTAAGATTCCCTACAATCAGATACTGATTCTCGACTCTCACAACCTCTCCCAGTGCTGGGTCGAAGTGAATCAAACCGCTACTGTCTTTGGTTTTCAATTTTCCAGTGACGGAACTGAGTCCCTGGTTAACCTTGATATCGATTTCAATATCGTGTTTGACTTCAATTGCCACGGTCTTTCGACCTTCCACTTCCGATGGGCCCTTAAACGTATAGACTTTTTTGCCTTCTGCTTTTCCCATGGGCCCCAGATCGATGCTAAAATCAGCCTCCCATTGATCACCCGGAGCGACTAACGTTTCTGGCAATGTTGGAAATGCTTCCTTATATTGTGTTTTGGCAGACTCATTCGAAAAGTTTTTCGCCATCGGAGCGGCAGCCGGCATTTTCTCCATAATTTTATTCATCAACTCTTCGTAGCCTTTGACCTCCTTGATGTCCCCGTGATTGGAGATTGTCAAATTCACAGAAGCTCCCTTTAAGGCATCGAACACCGGAGTAAGTTGACCAGCTAGAAACCCTTCGGTGGGGTTATCTTCCGAATTAGAATCATACTCATAAGTGCCTGAAAAGGGATTTTCCATATTCACCCGTAAGCGAGTCGTCGTGCTGTTCACAACGAAATCGCTTTCCTCGGACATTTCGACTAGGGAAATATTGGAATCGGCAATGTTCACCATTTTGATTTCATTCGACTGGTCACCAATTTTCTGATTTTGCTCCATCGCCGTGCTGATTCGGTATTTGAGGGGCTTTTCTTTCGAAAACTGGTACTTGAGCTGCACCGGTTCAGCAGCTTGGAGCGGGATGGCGATCAGACCGACCAGAGCCAGACAGAGGAATCGAAGCAGTTGTTTATTCATCGTTAGTTATCCTGATATTGTTTGATTTCAACCATCGAAGCTGGGAATAAATTTTCCTGCGATGGTAAGCCAGCAGAGAGAGCAAGGAAGTTGAGGTCCCGGCTTCCTCTTTTACAGTTTATTTCAGTAGATACGGTTGATTTCAGCCTTCGGATCAAAGCGAGCTGAAAAAACCTCAAAATACAGTTCAACGCAGAGAATTCAGCATAAGGGAAGATTCGATAAGTGGACAGAAATATTTGCCATTATCTGTCAAAACAACCAAACGAACGCAGATATCGGATACTTTCCGCAGCCGCCTCCCGGGGGCCCATCAGCCAGGCGTAGGCCTGGTGAACCGTAAAGTAGCCTTCGTAACCAATTTCCTGCAAACCGTCCATCACCTGTCCAAAATTGACGCCCCCCTCATCCCAGATCGGAATATGCTCAAAACGGACCGGTCCCCGGCACCAGGTATTCAATTCTTCCGCCCCCGCTGAATCCAACCGGTGGTTCTGTACATACACGTTCATCAACCACGGTTTGAATTTCTGTAAGGCCTCCGCTCCGTACGGTTCTCCACATAACATCAAGTTAGCCGGCTCGTAAATAAGACCGAAGTTCTCGCGGCCGATTTTTTCTAATACCTCGATCGTCGGATCCACTTGTTCAAACAATGTTTCCATATGACATTGATGAGCGAGACGTATTCCCCGTTCCGCCGCCAGATCGGCTGCCCGCCGCGCGCGGTCGACATCGGCTTCTGTTTTGATACAAACCCGAATCAGATCGCACCCCAATGCTTCCGCCACGTCCAGACTGGGACCAATATCCTGTAAGCTATTCGGCCCCTGCTCATTATTGAGTGGAACATCATAATCGGCAGTCACCATGGAGATGGTTAAATCTTCCTCTTCGACAATCTGCCGCATCTTTTCCAGTTCGCCGCGCGGTGTTTGCACTCCACCCGCACTCGCACGCATACAGAGAGCGTGATAGCCCATTTCTCTAGCAAGGTGAACAAGCTCTTCAAATGGAACATTTAATTTTGTTTTGCAGGCCGCTTCGGCTACACGAACGGAAAGGGAAAGTTTCATGAAATTCTTATCACTTCATCATACAGACTGAAAGAATCACCAGAATTAAACCGAATTCCGGTGAAATGGTGTGACTTCTGGCAGTGTACCAGATTGAATTCCAAAGTGCTTCCCCGTGGTCATTTCGCTTACTTAAAACCGCTCCGAAAACCAGTTGTGCTTGTTATACAATCCATAAAATAAGGTTCCAGTTGATCCATCAGCGGGTTTTAGGATTACTTCCAAGTTGACCACCCCTTCTCTGTTTGTTCCGTCCCGGGAATCAACTTAGAATGGAAAACAGTCCCGTACGATCTTGTCACCTCACCTATACGATGCCCGTTGCCGGAACCCCATGTCCTTCTCTTTTCTCAATCCCTTCCTGCTGTTTGGTTTGATCAGCATCGGTTTGCCGATTCTGATCCACCTACTCAGTCGGAAAAATGTAAAAGTGGTGGAATGGGGGGCGATGCAGTTTCTGGAACTGGGTCGCCGCACGCGACGCCGGATTCGCCTGGAAGGCTGGTTGCTGCTGGCCATGCGGATGCTGCTGATTGCGTTGATTGCCCTCGCGTTATCCCGCCCCTGGGTTTCTGGCGGATTTTTATCGAAATTTATTTCTACGCAATCCCGTGATGTCGTCTTCGTGATCGACGGTTCCTACAGCATGGGCTGGGAAGGGGAAGCGGAAACGCCACATGCCGCCGCCATCCAATGGGTACACCGTTTTTTAGAAGAACTCAACCCCGGCGATACCATCACCCTGATTGACGCACGCGACCAGCCCCGATTGATTACCGAATCCCCCACATCCCAGTTTGATGTCGTCCGCGAGAAATTAAATCAGCTGCCTCCCCCTGCCGGTTCATCTAATCTGGCCAATTCCATTTCCAAAGCCATTCAGACACTCAGCAAGACTTCCAATCTGGAACGGGAAGTCATCGTACTGACGGACGATCAGGCCTTCTGCTGGACTCCTGAAGATTCCATCTTGTGGGCCCAGGTGAATGATCTGCTGCAGCAGTCTGCGGTCCCCGTTGATCTGTGGGCCACCAACGTCGCCGGCGAAAAGAATGAGGGACTGCTCACTAATCGAAAAGTGGAACAGTTGTCCGTCTCGCGTGAAGTCTGCGTCAAAAATCTACCCGTCCGAATTTCTACGACCATTCGTTATGACGGTCCGGAAGAGAATCTGATCTGCCCGGTCTACTTTGAAGTCGACGGACAACAGCTGCCGGAAAAAACCCAGTCGGTGAAAATCGAAAATCATGGCGAGACTGCCGTCGAGTTTCAACATCGTTTTGAAGAGGAAGGGACACACATTGTCAGCATCGTGGTCGACCCCGATCAGTTGCCCGGCGATGACCGCTCCGATACCGCCTTGCATGTCACCAGTGCTTTACCTGTATTACTGGTAGACGGCACCCCCAGTTTTGACCCGACGCGCAGTGAAGTCTTTTTCGCCAACCTGGCTCTGATGGCTCCTGCGAACCGGACCCCCTGGATTCAGACCACCGTCATTGAGAAAAGTCAGCTCAATGCAGATATCCTGAAAAATCAGGCCGTCGTGGTACTCGCGAATGTAGATACTCTCTCGGAATCACAGGCCGGCGCTTTAATCGATTTTGTCAATCACCAGGGGGGAGGCGTATTGATTGCGCTGGGTGATCAGATCAACGCCGACGATTACCAGCGACTGCTGTTCCATGATAAAGCGTTGATCCCGGTGGAGCTGAAATCCCGGGAATCCAATCCGGGAGCCGAATTCGGAAACCTGACGCAGATTCGTTCCGACAGCCTGCAGAGTCCGTGGCTCAATCGCTTTCGCGGTGAGTACGCCAATGGACTGACGTCGGCCCGGTTCAGTGACTGGTGGGATACCTCAGCCATCACTCAATCGGATCAGCCTGAAGAAGAAAAGAAGGGTGAGAAAAGCGAACAGAAAACACCGGTGGAACTGGCAACGTTAAGTAACAACTCCCCCTTCATGCTGATGATGAACCATGAACGGGGACGTGTGCTGCTGCTGACCTCTTCCCTCGATGCGGACTGGAATAACCTCCCGGCAAAACCCGATTACGTTCCTTTTCTGCATGAGGCGGTCTTTGAACTGTCTTCAGGTCGCGTCTATCGAAACCTGCAGACAGACGAACCCATCGTGGTTCCGGTCCCTGCGAAGACCACGGTAGAACAGATCGAATTTCTCGACCCGAACGGCAAAGCGATTACCGGCATGATCGAAGCCGATCCAGCTGCCAACGCAGCCACGTTTCAGTCTCAGAATACCTCTCTGCCCGGCATCTACAGCCTGTCTCCCAAGCCGGGTGTGCAGACCGAGCTCAAGGCGGATCGTTTTGTAGTGAACTTCGACCGGAGTGAATCCGACCTGACGCCATTAAGCGAAGCACAACAGAAAACACTGACTGATGAATCGCATCTGACATTTTTCAAGACCCTCGACGAATTGAAACAGGCCATGTTTTCGGATGTTTCCGAAACCGAGTTCTGGCGGGTCCTGTTATTGATTTTCCTGCTGTTGATGGTAGGCGAAATGTTTCTGACCAGAAGACTGGTTCAAGGAGGCCATTCCACTCTTCCCGAACAGAATGAAACATGATGCAGCCAGTTTATACAGAGATGATGGATTGAAATGATTGAAAGGCACTTTCAGTTTAACGGCTTTGAATGGAGCGGATGGACGATATTCAGCGTCTGTGCCGTCGTGGCGGCGCTCGTCTCCATTGTCATGCTGTTCCGTTACGAACGTCGCCTGGTCTCATCCTCGATTGGTAATGTTCTCATCTCGCTGCGCATTGCCGCTCTGATTCTGATCCTGCTCACCTTTCTGGAACCGGTGCTGACCTGGTCATTCAATGTGAATAAAACCGGGCGGTTGATTGTCGCCGTGGATGTGTCCGACAGCATGAATACCCAGGATCGCCACGCCAGCGATCTGGAAAAACTGAGACTGGCACGCGCGTTGAAAATGATTGGCAATGATCAGGTCAACAGCCGTCTGGATCGCTGGGAAGCTGCTTACGCAGCCGACCAGGAACCGCCGTGGGTGGATGAAGATGAAACGGCCAACCCGCAAAAACGGGAAGAACTGGCTGCCAGCCGCAAAGAGAATCTAACAGCGATTTTTGCCGACATTGATCAGATGTCGCGCAAGGAAATTGCACAAAAGCTGCTGTTGAATCCCGCCAATCCGATCCTGGAACAACTTCAGGAACGGGGACAGGTTGATGTGGTTCTGTTTGCCGGCGATGCCGTCACCACAGATCAGACCACTCTGGAAAAGTCGCTGAATGAAGTTCCCGACCAGGTACACATGGAACTTTCCAATCTGACACAGGCATTGAAAAATACAGGCGGCAGTTCGGAAACCGGAGAAGCTCCGATTGCAGGCTACATCCTGTTGACGGACGGACGGGATAACAGCCAGTTGAATCCCGTCACCATGGCCGCACAACTGGGACAGATGCAAGTCCCCATTTATCCGGTGGTGGTTGGCACAGATCATCAGCCAAAAGACATTTCTATTGCTGACCTGGATTACCCGCAGACGGCATTCAAGGATGACCGCCCCCTGTTGAAGGCCCGGATTGGAACCAATGGGTACGACGGCCAGGAGATCAGTGTGATCCTGAAGCAGGGTGACCAGGAACTGGCAGTAAAACGCTTTACTTCACGGGGCGTCAGTAAGCTGCTGGAATTTGAACTGGATTCAGGAAAGCTGGGTCGGCAGGAATTCACCCTGGAAACCGAAGTCCTGCCGGGTGAAACGCGTGACGACAATAACGATAAAAACTTTGCCATAAACATCGTAGACGATAAATCACACGTACTGCTGGTCGAAGAAACCGCGCGCTGGGAATATCGATTTCTGCATCACGCGCTGGAGCGGGATAAACGGATCGCCTTGGAACAGGTTCTGTTCGAACAACCTTATATGGGTCTATTGCCTCAACCATTTTTTCCCACTCAACTCAAGATTAATGTGCCGGTGGCAAAACCGAATGAGGATCCGGGCTCGAAACCTCATCCATTTGCCGATCAGGATCTGATTATCATCGGAGATGTCTCGCCGGAGCATCTGGAAGAAGAAAACTGGAAACATATCCAGACGTTTGTCGGCGATCAGGGGGGGACCCTGGTTCTGCTGGCAGGAAAAAAATTCATGCCTCTGGGGCATCGTTCTCCCACACTGAACGAACTGCTGCCGTTGAAGTCCCCCAAAGTGATCGACTGGAATCAGGCAAATTTTAAAGTCCCTCCCGGCGAACGAGGCATGCGGCTGCGACTGACGCCGGAAGGCGAAGCGGAACCGCTGCTGCAGTTTGATGCCAATGCGGAAATCAACCGCGATATCTGGCAGGACCTGCCGGGACATCTCTGGTTTTTGCAGGGAGAATTGAAACCGGGGGCGACCGTGCTTGCGTATGGAATCTCCCCGTTCAATGCATCTCCCAATGAAAAAACGGACGGCGTCATTATCCATCG
>JAGQQC010000579.1 GCA_020426395.1 Planctomycetaceae bacterium | reverse complement strand
AGGGGCCCGGTATTCAACATGGTGGAAAGGTTACTCCACTTTGTATTCTTCAGCCAAACGCTGAAAGACATCAACGCCTTCATCATCCAGTCCAGAATCACGAACGATTTCGGTCGAAGCCGCTTTGTTGCTCGTCATTTCTTTTGCTACAGCGCTGATTCGACCGTTGGCATCATAACTGTAAGTCAATTCCACCGGTGAACCTTTCGGGAGGTTCGGTGGCAAATCATATACACGGAAGTCACCGATTTGGGAACAAGCATCCGGATCTGAAGTTTCCCCTTCCAGAATATGCACGTGAACTCGCTGTTGATTCTGCGAATTCGTGACAAATCGCTGGGTTGTCGAATAAGGAATCTCGGTGTTGCGGGGAATCATAATATGATTGATTTTTCGATCCCGATCATTGGGATCGGTCAACTTAACTCCCAATGAATGAGAGTTGACATCCGAGGTCTGCACAGACTGCAAGCGTTTGATCACCGCCTGAGCCAGTTGCCCCTGACCTCCCGTCTCTTTCGCCTCGAGAATCGCCGCATGAATTGCGGCTCCCTGGGAAACGGCCTCTTCTGGTTGGAGATCACGAGAAGGTTCCCGCTGGGTGACTTCTCGTAACATGTGCTCAACCACAGGCATGTAAGTCGAACCACCCACCAGAATGACATCGTCCAGTTGATTGATACTGATCCCTGCCTGCTGTAACACAAGCTCGGTTGTGTCTTTCGTCCGCTGCATCAAATCGGAAGTCATCCGTTCGAAATCGGCCCGAGTCAGACCCACGGTTAGTGTTTTCCCTTTGTAGTAAACGTTGATGGGAACCTGGGTCTTTTTACTCAGTTGTCGTTTTGCGTCTTCCGCTTCCTGAGAGAAAATTCGCAATGTTTCAGGATCTTCACGTGGATCGTCGCCAAACTTACGGCGGAACTGCTCTGCCACGTGATCGACAATTCGCTGAGACCAGTCCAATCCCCCCAGCATCACGTCACCGTCGGTGGCCAATACCCGGAAGTGGGTCGGGGTGTAACTGACGACGGTTACGTCAAACGTTCCTCCCCCCAGGTCGTATACGAGAATCGATTTTTCTTTTTGCGAAACGTCCAGACGTCCCAGTTCCCCTTTATTCCAGGCATAAGAGAGCGTCGCCGCAGTCGGTTCATTAATGATATCGATCACGTTAAGCCCCGCGATTCGTCCCGCATCTTGAGTTGCTTTACGACGTACGTCGTTAAAGTAATACGGAACCGTAATTACCGCGTTACCGATAGGCCCGACTCTCGCTTCCGCATCCTGTTTCAGTTTTTTGAGAATCAGGGCAGAGATGAACTCGGAAGTCAGTTTTTTATTCTGATACACCACATAAAAATCAGGGTTACCCATCTGGCGTTTGATCGCTTCGACAATGTGTGTCGGATCTTCAATCGAGATACGCTCGAAAGAAGGGCCTACTAACACATGTCCGTCTTCTCCTAACAACACAACTGACGGGGTGATTGTCCGATCATCTGCATTGGGAATCAACGTTGGATTACCATCGGGATCCAATTTGCAAATCGCAGAGTAAGTTGTTCCCAGGTCAATACCGACTGTGTTGCCTTCCAGAATCTTCATGCTTCTCTCTTTATTTCCGCTACAGAAGTGGGGTGTAGAATTGATTTAGTTTTGAACGACTCACTCACAAAACGAAGGCATACTCAGAACGTTCTGACAATTCTTGCCAATCAGGTTCTGATTCCGCTTTAGTAGTGAGTTCTCTTTCTGGTGATGATAAAGAAGGGATCGCTCAGCAGGTTACTCTCAAGGAGAAACCAGTTCACCAGCGACTATTAAGATCAAGACAGATTGGTGATCCATTTTATCTGAACAACTTATTCTGACAGCAGAGGCAAGGGGAATCAAGCGCCCGTTTACTGAAACTAACATCTTCCCCAGTCATTCCTTGCGCAATTCCGGCCAATCCAGACAGACCGGATTTCATTGCGCTGAATCCTATTCAACGGCAGAGGTCGAGAATTGGTCCTGCGAGTTGGATTCTTCCGATTTGGGCCGGGAGGACTTCAGAAAAAGCCGTGCAACCGGTTTCTCGCTGGTATTTTCTGCATCCCAGCGAAATTCGACATCGGCTCCCAGAGGAAGAGTGTACAGTTCCTCAATGCCCCCCTCACTTCGTCGGTAGAGCATAGGAAAGGGAACTGTGAAATGATGGGCCTTTCCGGGTTTCAGCACCCAATTCGTGCTCCAGTCAGAGTAGGGCCCCTTGGTCTGATAGGTCTGAGGCTCCTCCGTATTATTCACAATTCTTACCACCGGGATGTCAAAATCAACAACCAGTTGCCCCTTTTTCAACAACAACCGGGAAGCGCGCAAACCGGACCGTTGCATATCCAGATCGGGGAGGACCATTGCTTGATCGGTCGCTTTTTTCAACCAAAGTTCCATCGATTGCTGAAACTC
>JAGQQC010000578.1 GCA_020426395.1 Planctomycetaceae bacterium | reverse complement strand
TCGAAATTCTCGACGGGCTTTCGGATGAAATGACTGTGGTCCTTAATCCTCGAACGGCGTTTGCCAAAGAAATCAGTGACTTGCAGGAAGAAAAAGCACGAGAAATGCATGACGCTAAACCCGAGGAGGTGGTCGAAGAAGTTAATGCTGACTCGGGGAATGCGACTGGGGACGAGTCTGGTAAAAGTGAGCGTCCTCGCGGTTCGGAAGAAGGAGACCGCAGTGGACGAAACCGTGAGGCCGGGAATCGTGAAGAGGGGAATCGAGGTGATGGCGAACGGAGTGGACCAGCCAGTAGTGATTCTGGAGAAGGTCGCCCGCGTGGCGGGAATCCGGCGGCCCTCATAGAGCGCGCTGATAAAGATGGCGACGGAAAATTGTCTCGTGAGGAAGCCCCGGGTCGCATGGCTGATAACTTCGATCAGATCGATGCGAATAGCGACGGATTTCTGGAAGCGCAAGAGTTGACGAATGCCTTCAGTAAAATGAGAGCTCCCGAGTGATTAAGTCCGTCCGCTGAAATTTCCTTCTTGAACTAATCTCCATGCAAAACGCAGCAGAACTGATCGATATTGAGAAGCACTACGATCTGGGAACAGTGCTGGTGAAGGCGTTGCGCGGGGTTTCGATAACATTTCCCCGGGGGGATTACGTGGCGATTATGGGCTCTTCAGGAAGCGGGAAGAGTACGCTATTAAACCTGTTGGGAGGGCTCGATCGTCCTACTTATGGTCAATATTTTCTGGGCGGAACGGATGTTTCCAAGTTGTCCGATGACGAACTTTCCTTCAAACGAAATCAGATGATCGGTTTCATTTTTCAGTCCTATAATCTGATTCCGCAATACACGGTGTTGGAAAACATCGCTATTCCTTTGTCGTATCGTCCCGGTTATCCGGCCTTGAGTTCCACGGATATCGAGCACTGTAAAGAACTGGCGAATCGGGTCGGTTTAAGTGATCGTCTGGATCATCGCCCTTTCCAACTTTCCGGGGGGCAACAGCAACGCGTGGCCATTGCCCGGGCATTGGTGAACGAACCGGAAATCGTGCTCGCAGATGAGCCAACCGGAAACCTCGATTCGGCGACTGAAGCGGAGATCATGGATTTACTTAGTGAACTGAATACGAACGAGGGGCGGACGATCATCATGGTGACGCACGAGGATGCCGTTGCCCGTCGCGCTAAACGCCAGATTTTCATGAAGGATGGACTCATCGCCGGCGAAGGAATCTTTCCCGGATAAATTTCCGCAGCATCGAAAGTCTTTTATTCAGTTATGATTGGTCACAACACTCTTCGCACGATTCGCTCGGCATTGAAAAGCCTGTTGCTGCACAAGCTGCGCTCTGGCTTAACGATGTTGGGGATTGTGTTTGGGGTGTTTTCAGTCATTGCCATGCTGGCGATTGGAGAAGGAGCCAGTCTGCAAGCGCAGAAACAGGTTCTCGAATTGGGAGCGACCAACATCATCGTTGTGTCGGTGAAACCTCCTGACGAGGCCCAGGAAAGTGCTTCCCGCAGCCGGGTTTTACAGTACGGTTTACTACGTTCCGATTATGAGATGCTGACGGATACGATTCCGACCGTGGTGAGTGCTGTTCCCATTCGGGAAAGTCAGCAACATGCGCGGTATCTCGACAAAGAGATGAATACTCGCCTGGTTGGTTGTACTGAAGAATACATCGATATGAATCATCTGGAGATGGCTCGAGGTCGGTTTATTTCCGATCAGGACCAACTCAATATGTTGAACGTCGCCGTGATTGCCCGCGAGGTGGCTGACACTCTTTTTCCGTTGACTGATCCGATTGGGAAATCGATCCGAATCGATGACAACTATTACAAAATTGTCGGTATTACTCGAGAGCGAACAGCCTCTGCTGCCGTGGGAGGTTCTCTTTCCGGACAGGATTACAACAAGGATGTTTACATTCCCTTGAGAACATTTTTTGTTCGTCTTGGTGATTTGATCATCAACCGCCAAACGGGTTCTTTCTCTGCGGAACAAGTTGAGCTGAACCAGATCACGCTCAAAGTAAACGATTCCGAAAATGTTATTGCCACTTCGGAAGTCGTGCGGGAATCCCTTTCGAAATCTCACCCGCGTACCAAAGATTATGCAGTCGTCGTTCCCCTGGAATTGTTAGAACAGGCGCGGCAGATCCGATTGATCTTTAATGCGGTGCTCGGTTCCATCGCGGCGATCAGCTTAGTGGTGGGAGGGATCGGCATCATGAATATTATGCTGGCAACCGTAACCGAACGAACGAGAGAAATTGGGATTCGCCGCGCCCTCGGTGCGCGCCAAAGAGACATCACCGAGCAGTTTCTGACCGAGACGATGGTGCTGTCGGGAACGGGGGGCGTCATCGGCGTGTTGTTGGGGCTTTCGACCCCACTGGCATTCGGGTTGATCCGTACCTTTATTCAAAAATTCCTGCTGGAAGGGGCCGATA
>JAGQQC010000577.1 GCA_020426395.1 Planctomycetaceae bacterium | reverse complement strand
GTGTATTCGAGCGATGCTTCCCTGCAAACCACAGCTGTAGAATGCGTCGGTGTACCCGCGGTTGAAGTGTATTCGAGCGATGCTTCCCTGCAAACCACAGCATGGGCACATCGTTACATGCTTATGGTGTGAGTGTATTCGAGCGATGCTTCCCTGCAAACCACAGCCCGGAACACCGGGAACCGAGATCACCTCCGAGTGTATTCGAGCGATGCTTCCCTGCAAACCACAGTTGTGGGAGAATTCTTTTGGATGAGAGGGTTTGAACCTGATGACAAATTGAATGCATATCGAGAATTACCTTTGTTGTCCAAGAAAACTACTGTTTCTCAATGTTGATTGGAACCAAAAGGCTTCACGACCTGATACCGATACGAAACCACATTCCCGGCCAACTCTTCAAACCCAGCCTCCACACGCACCTTGTTCACAGCCCGGTGGATCGTTTTTATTTGCCTACGTACCGGAGCGTAGCGAGCAAACGCCAACTGCTGATTGAAGTCTCCTTGCAGTGATTCCACATTGCGATGTTTGGCTCGGTCAAGTAGATATGTTTTAATTTCTCGGTACGTCTTCGGTTCTATCCGCACGCTGCTGTGCCATTTGGGATCACCTCCTCCTTTCGGGGTTACCCCGCTGCGGCGATAGCTGATGGAGTAACCCCTGAACTTGATTGGTCTCCGGCGGCAATCCCGAATTTGCTTTTTCTCGCGTTGTTTGATCGGGTGATGTCCCTGGGAGACCAGCAACAGAAAAAAGTCCTGGTAACGAATGTATTGCATATTCGCGAGACCCTGTTTCTTTCTCGCGATTCGTTTGCGTTCGCTGATGTTGATGTCGTATTTCTCGATCAGTTTCTGGTCGATTTGTTCGGCATCCTTGCCGGGTGGAATCCTGCCACTCACATACCACCAGTAACCATGCCGAATATACGACACCGCGACTTGCTGCACGAACCCTTCCGGTGTCGTCGCCACACAGCGATACTTCATTCCCCTGACCTGCTCCCTCAAAAGTAAAAATAGGGGTTGTTACGGCCAACCCCGAAAGCCTCCTCCTTTAACAAACTCCTTTCGATGAGCAAACAGGTTAAATGCAGGATCCGATCTACCCTGAAGACAGAGGTTCGATCTCATTCATTGCACTCAACCTTGTTCGCACAAAAAGAACAAATCAATTCATGTAATGGTCGCAGTCACTGGTTTCCGTCAGTGTCGCTCCCCAATACATAATGCCTTTCACTCAAAACCCTGGTCGAAGACTCAGGCGGACGCTGGACGCACGCCGAGTCTTCGTCGTCAGTCTGCCGCCAAGGGAAGTGACCTTTCCAGGTCACCACCACTGACTGCATTGCTGCCTGCCAGGGAATTCGTGCTGATTTCAGCACGCACTCTATTTCTCCTCACGGGATAAAATCCCCTCAGCCCTTTCGTTTCTGCTCAATGGGACATCACTCCCACTTCACCGCAGACGGGTCGTGACTGCCTTGCCACGCAGAGAGATCAAAGCACAAGTTCTTTCTCTCTATCCGGACCTTCGCCCGAAACACCGCTCGCGTTTCCACACGAATTCTACTCAGGCCACTCTCCCACACAGCGGCGTTTGAACCACCTGAACGACAAATTCAGGCACCGGAGTACCACCTCCGGCTGCCACTCTGCTTCCTGCGTTAGTATCGGTCTTCGACATGAAAATCACGTTGCTAGGACCATTCACCTTCTGAGTGAAATTCTGTCCGGTCCCTGTCGGTATGCACGCTCTTCCGAGACGCCATACTCAACAGCCACTACCGGGTAGTGACTCCTTTCCCCTTACGAAACCAGAAGCTCAGGGTATCGCTCCGACAGGGATGTTCACGATTCGGCACCGTCTTTTCCATATCTCACTGGCAAGCACTCTCTTACGTATTCGATTGTGCCTTTCATGGTTGAGCTTTTCGCCGTTGGACGTTTAATCCAATCGCCGGGATCGTCACTCCCGGTATTGCCTGTTGCCAGACAACAACTCCCCACGCCAGCAATGTTGAACGAACCGGCAACACCGGCCCGAACCCCATCGACGGGATTAGGAATCACTCCGATTCCGCACCCGCTTTGTCTGCCTCGATTCATCAACTGAATTCCAGCAGAGAAATCATCCTCATTTTGATAGAGATTTCACCAACACGGCCTCGTTTGACGCATTCACATCCCACAAGGTTTTTCCGCATCGCCCTTTTTCTGTCTGCTTACCTTTAGCTCTATTTTATGCTGCCGCAGGCACAGACCGCCGAAGGCGGATTGGATAGAACGCCGGGATTAGTTCATATTCGGTTTGCTTCCTTACTGGAGAAGCAGACCGGCCATGAGATTACGCCGACGAGCCTCCATTGAACTGAGCGAACGCGTCTCCACGTACTCAGCTCGAAGGGCAAGCATGAAAGGAGTTGGCAACTCCTGGTTCTTATCCGGGAGTGATGAGTTCCCGATTCCCGAACCTGC
>JAGQQC010000576.1 GCA_020426395.1 Planctomycetaceae bacterium | reverse complement strand
GGATTTCGATTACGGTTTATTCGTTCTTCTGCTTAAGGTGATCCCTCCTGCCAGGTGATGTTGCTTCAAATCCGGGCTAACTCCCCTTCCGGGTGGCTTTCGGGAGTCATTAATTCGTCAGAGACAGCAAATCCATGAGAAAATTGGGAGTATCCTTTTTGATTCAGGATTTGCTCGCTTGCGCCGAACACAGGGTAAAGTTCCCATTGATATCCATTTCCGATGAATTTGTAACGGTGCCGCCACCAACCGTCCCGTGTGTAGAATTCGCCGATGTGCCGGTAACGCCAGGTTTCTTTGGGAAACGAACCGCCCACCTCGTATGTGTCGCGTTCAATGTGAAATTGCAGCAAATTCAATTGATCGAGTGTCGTCGCAAATTGGTCGAGTGACTGCTCGGCCTGAAGTATTTGTTCCGGTGAATTGGAGAGTGTACTTCCCAGGACTGTGGAACGGCTGGAATCGGCGTATTGACTGAATAGGAACCAGCCTCCCAGGCTGGTCAGACTGAGGACCACGGCACAACTGAGGGCGACCTGTGTGCTCATGAGCTTGGAGAACTCGGCTGAAAGCGAGCTTGTGAATGTCGCGGAAGGGGGGCCTTGGGCGAGACATTGGGTGACCGCTTGCGCGGCGACCTGTTGTCCCCAAGTCGCTGCCGAGGCCTGCGCTCCTTCCCAAATGGCAAGCACAGACGTTAACGCGATGCCCCGCTTCAATAACCGTTTTCGCAGCAGTTCACGCCCGCGCATCAAACTTGCTTTCACTGATGCATCGGTGGCCCCCAGGGCTTCGGCTGCCTCCAGACGGCTTTTTCCCTGTAGAAAGCAGAGAATAATCGGCCCCCGATATTTTTCCGGGAGTTGGTTCAGTTCGTCATGCAAGAGGGCCATTTGCTCTTCGACGGACACGATGGATTCCCCCTGCTCCGCCGGAGAGGTACCTGTATCGTTCAGTTCTGAAAACTCGCTGGCTTGACGTCGTTTTTTATTACGATGAATTTGGATTGCTTCTGCCCGGGCAACACGGTGTAACCAAGCCGCCAGGCATTGTCGATTACGAATAGAACTTGCCTTGCTGGTCAATATCAGGAAAACAGACTGCGAGGCGTCTTCAATGTCATGGCTATCGGAAAGCAGATTCGCGCAAACGCTGAGCACCAGTGGGGAATAGCGATTACAGAGAATTTCCAGTGCCCGCTCGCTTCGATTTTCAACGTACAATTGTAATAAAGTCGCATCGGACTGGTTCTCTGTTGCAATTATTGCAGCTGAGGAACTTCGCGTTGGCCTTCTTACATTCCGTTCGAAAATGGAGGGGCGTTCCAGTAGGCTCATTTTGTTTTTTCCAGGTGAGTTATTAAAGGGGGCAAGTTTAAAGCAATCCAAGTGCCATTACTGGCAGAACTATTCAGAAGAGGTTGCTTTTCGACTTGCAGCGAAATTGACCTGTCCCTGAGTTATGCTCCACGTATTGAGAACTGAGTAGATAAGTTGAAGAGATGCCTGTTTCGGCATACTTTCATCCTATCGATTCTTAATTCGCTTTGGATAGTTTAATCTTAGCGAGTGCTGGAAAAAGAACACAAATTGTTGTAACTGCTTGTGTTGAAATTGGTTATTGAATAGATAAGACGTAGGGGCAAATTTGCGTGGTTTTGGTATCGAAGGAAAATAGCAATAATCTCTTCGGGTGATTGTTCGATGAGGAAACCTATTTGATGACGGCTTGCTGGACAGTTAATTTGGCCAGCCGTTCTGGATTGGGTTCAGGTAGTGTTGTACAAGCACGTACGGACGGAACACCTTCCTGGTTTTCGGAGAGGAAAATGGGAGTGTCGCTCAAATCTTGATGATAAAAACGGTCGCTGGGAAAGATGTCTGCTGGGTAAGTGAAGTTATCCAGCATGGAAAGTGAGATACACAAACCGACGCCGGTCGCACTTTCGAGCATCCCCCCTACCCAGCAAGGAATGCCAACGCGTTGCATTTCGTCGTGAATCGCTTTGGCGACGGTCAGCCCCCCTACCCGGGCTGGTTTGATGTTTACGTACCCACAACTTTTTATCTCGGCGGCTTGTTGGGCAATCCCAAATGTCTTGACTGTTTCGTCCAGACAAATCGGGGTTTTGATTTCCGCCTGCAACCGAGAGTGATCGAGAATATCATCGTGTTGCAAAGGCTGTTCGTACATCGCCAAATCATACTCGTCCAGTTTCTGAAAAAGTTCTCGATCTTTTAAGCGATAACCACTATTGCAATCGATGTGAACGCAGGCATCGGGAAATTCCTTGCGGACGGCCTGTACCATTTCGAGTCCCCAACCGGGGCGGAATTTCAATTTCACTCGGGGAAATTTTCGGTCGAGAGCGTCGCCAATGTCGGAAATCAATTCCGAGAGAGAATCGGTGACTCCAAAGTCAGCACCGACGGGGACCTCATCACGGGTTGCACCGAGTAAACGATGTAGCGGTTGATTTTGCAACTTGCTTTCGA
>JAGQQC010000575.1 GCA_020426395.1 Planctomycetaceae bacterium | reverse complement strand
ACCGCCTCAATGGAAATCCCACAGGAAAGCGTCAGTGCAGCGGCCAACATCCAATTCGTCAGGTTATGTTGTCCCAGAAAAGATGTCTCAATGGGAATCGTGTCTCCCTGATAATGCAGCACGAAGCGAGTTCGCTCAAACGTTTCATCGATCAATTCGGCATACAAATCAGCCGAACTCGATTCCAGACTCACGGTGAACAGGGAATACCGAGAACTGATTCGTTCTCCCACTCGAACAGCTCCCTCATCATCCAGATTGATGACCACGGTCGCCCCGGCGCTGCAATGCTCCAGAATTCGGGACTTGGCTTCGAGGTATGCTTCGTAGTTCTGATGATAATCGAGATGGTCGTGAGTCACATTCGTGATCGCCACAGCCCGAAAAACGGACCCGGCTACACGGTGCTGATCCAAAGCATGGCTGGAGACTTCAGTCACGGCATATTCACAACCGTTTTTCACCATTCGCCGAAGGAGGGCCTGGAAAGTACCGGGATCGGGGGTGGTCAAACTGGAGGGCGTTTTCTCCTGGCCGTCATCTGTTTCAATCGTGCCAATGAGGCCCGTTTTCTGGTTGGCCGCTTCCAGAATAGCGCGAGTCATCCAACTGACTGATGTTTTCCCATTGGTTCCAGTCACTCCCAACAACGATAACTTTCGTGCTGGATGACCATGAAGGGCCGCGCATAATTGGGCATGCCCTTTGCGCACATCGGGAACAACGCACTGTGGCATCGAAACTTCAGGACGGGGATGCTTTACCAAAAAAGCGGTTGCCCCGTTGGACTGGGCTTCGGGGATGAATGAACTGCCCGGATGTTGTAATCCATCAATTGCTGAGAAAAGCGACCCGGGACGACAACCACGACTGTCATCCGTGGCATGCTGTACCCAAATGTCAGCGCAACTGACAAAGCTGGCTGAAGGGAAAAGTTTGCGGAGGCTGACGGGGAACATAGCCCCTGCTTCCGACGTTATATTCGTCATCGTGTTCACTCGAGCATCCATTCAAGAGCAGGAACGCGACTGGGTATCAGTCGATACCGATTTTTGAGCGGCGGTGTGGAATCTAACCTGTTGCTGAATCATCGGTTGGTCTAAGTCGGCAGGCTCTTCAACCAGTTCACGATTCAAATCGTCGTCAACGGCTGAAACTCACTTCAAATTGATCCAGTACACGCATCCTTGCGATAGATCCTGTTTGAAGTAACAGTTGTGAATTCTCTTCATTCTGCCGAAACGGTCAACATCTCTTTTCAGCAGTTTCCCTTAATGTAAAAGTTACAATTCGGGCAATTCCAAGAAGCATAGAAGATTGATACCCCTTGACGAAAATCCCACCCTGAACACGGTTTCCGACGTATAATATAGGACCCATCCTAAAACCCGGTTGTGGTTGTTCTTGAGTCTGTAAATCAAGGACCAATTCGACCCATCAGAGGGTTTTAGGATCACTTCTATTAAATCAACCACCTCTTTGGCCGAAAACTGAATAACGTTATATCACTCGAAAGAGCGGCTTATGTGTTCGACTTCTGCTCCCCGTTTTTTAATGTGTCCACCCGATTATTTTCAGATCGAGTACGAAATTAATCCGTGGATGAACAAGAATGTCCAGAATGATCGAACAAACAGCGTACTCCAATGGCAAAATCTGCGAAAAATTCTCGAAGAACTTGGATGCAAAATCGAGTTAGTGACGCCGATAAAGGGGCTCCCTGATCTCGTCTTCACAGCAAATGCCGCCCTCGTGTATGAGAACAAAGCCTTCATCTCACGGTTCCGACACGCAGCCCGTCAGGGTGAAGAGCCTGTCTTTGCTGAATGGTTCAAACAAGATGGCTGGGAAGTCATCACCTTGCCCGGGGAGATGTCTTTCGAAGGGGCGGGCGATGCGCTCTTCTGTGGCAACACTTTATTTGCCGGGTATATTTTTCGATCCGAAGTAAATGCGCTCCATTGGGTGGCAGAGCAAATTGAGCGACGCGTGATTCCGTTACAATTAACCAGCGAGCAGTTTTATCATCTCGACACTTGCTTCTGCCCACTCAATGACGAAAGCGCGATCTACTATCCCCCGGCCTTTGACAGTTACGCACAATCAGCACTCCAGGCCCATATTCCCCACCTGATTGAAGTCGAACCTGCCGAAGCAGATCGCTTTGCCTGCAACGCCGTCGTAGTCGATCAACACGTCATCCTGAATACGGGCTGCCCTATATTGGAATCGCAGTTAAAGGACCTCGGTTATTTTACGCATGCGACCCCACTCGATGAGTTTCTGAAATCAGGAGGCAGCGCGAAGTGTCTGACTTTGCGTTTGAATCCATCTCCAGCTCACAACTGACCTTCACGGCGACACGGAATTTGGAAGGAGAGTAGCCCAGTCAATCTTGAAAAGTTGTCTGGGTCGCGCAGCAATAAGCGGGTATTGAATCAGTAATTGATTTGAATCAATTCGCACAAAACTGCCAATATCGAGAATTTATATCACCCGCTTGTGC
>JAGQQC010000574.1 GCA_020426395.1 Planctomycetaceae bacterium | reverse complement strand
TGTCGCTGGCTCGTTTCCGTGCTCGTAACGATCCGAACTCGGCTGGAAACATCGGCTTCTATCTGGCGGATGAGACTCAACTCGCCGGTCGTCCTGATTTGACACGAAAAGTTCTGATGGTGATGCGAGAGGTCCTCCCCTTGCATCCCAGTTATGATCGTCAGGCGGAAATTATTATTTCAAAGCTGGAGTTTGTGAACAAACCGGCTCCAGAACTGACCGTGTCCGACCTCGCAGACAAACCGGTTAAAATTGAGGACTATCAGGGTAAAGTGGTCCTCGTCGATTTTTGGGGAACCTTCTGTGGTCCTTGCATTCGACAATTTCCTCAGATGAAGGAAACTTACGCTGAGTTCAAAGACAAAGGATTTGAGATCATCGGTATTTCGGCAGATGCTTCTCAGGAACAGGTTACTGAGTTTCAGAAAGAAGGTCAGTTACCCTGGAAACTGGCGATGTCAATTTCAGATGACCAGGCAACTCAAGATCGTTATCTGGTCGAATCATTTCCCTCTACCTTTTTAATCGACCAGGAAGGGAATGTGATTGCGGTGGATCTCTCTGCCGAGACGCTCGATAAAGTGATCCGTAAATTACTTCAATAGCATTCAAAGCCAAATCAGAATACGAGCTTACACCAGTAAGGGGCCAACGCCGGAAAGAGGCTCCCAAGTGATTAATCACTTGGGAGCCCTTTTTTTTGATAGAACCCGCTATGTTAAAATGTGATGCGTTCTAACGTCACTGATAGTCCTCAATGAGAATCCGCTGAATATCTCGTGAAGTTATCAGGGATTTTGCCGCAAACTGTTGAGACTGGTTCAGGGGCATGTCAGAATTGAATGAGTACTCAACTCTCCCGTAGATTCTCTCTCGTTTGATGCAGGAAATTGTCTCGATGTCACACCATGTGTTTTCTTGTTACCGGAATGGCTTCACCCGTTTGCTTCTCGTTCTACTCTTTGTAGGTGCGATTGATACGGTTAACGCCCAGCAAGTCACCTTGCCTGCTGAAAAAATCCAATCACGTGTGCAATGTGAAGGGCGATATGCAGGACACCTGCAGGGATTCTGTCTCGATGAGCAAGAGCATCTCTTCTGGAGTTTCACGACCACGTTAGTGAAGACCGACTTGAATGGAAAGCTTATCAAGGAAATCCCGGTCGATAACCATCATGGTGATTGCTGTTACGTTGAAGGAAAAGTCTATGTGGCTGTCAATCGGGGGCAATTCAATAACCCGGAAGGGAAATCTGATAACTGGGTCTACGTGTACGATGCCGACAGCCTGAAAGAAGTCGCCCGGCATGAGGTTCAGGAAGTCTTTCATGGCGCGGGAGGAATGGCGTATCACGACGGGAAGTTTCTGGTCATCGGCGGATTACCCACGGATGTCCCGGTGAATTACCTCTACGAGTATGATCGTGATTTCAACTTCGTCAAAAAACACGAATTGAAAAGTGGCTGGACGTTACTCGGAATTCAAGGAGCGGACTATGCGGAAAACCACTGGTGGTTTGCCTGTTACGGGAACCAGTTGCTCAAAGTTAATGACGAACTTGAAATGGTCGGCAGATATGATTTCGAATGTGGACTCGGGATACTCGGTTTGGGGAACGGGCAATTTTATATCGCGCGTGGTTCACGGAATGAAGACCGAATGCATGAAGGGCATTTGCTGCACGCCATCCCGGATGAAAAAACCGGTCTGAAAGTCGTCGAGTAATCGTTGGATTGGGGGATTAGAACCCAACCTAAAACCTGGTTGTGGCTGGTCTTCAACCTATTAACTACGGGTGGTGCGTCCCATCAGAAGGTTTTAGGTTCACTTCAAAGAAGCTCAGAGGGAAACGGTCGATGAACTCTCTTGCGTTTTGTCATACCCACCCTGCTCCGTGATTTTGTGCTCTTTCACTGGAATCGGTTCCTCGCCAATTTGTGGCAGTTCCCTGGGCATCTCATTAAGAACACCCCTGCGAACAAGCTCGGTTGCCAATTCCTCAATATTCTCGTTTATGTAAACGGGCAATCGTCCTTCGACACCTCCCCGTAATCCATAATCGCACATCTCCGCATAAGCAGCTTCGGCGGGAACCCCTTCCAGGAGCATCCGATAACAAGCCACTACACCGCCAGTGCGATGGGCCCCTGCCGCGCAGTGCACGAGCACCGGTTTATTGGTACTCTGGCATTCGACCAGCTTTTCAATTGCGGTGGCGTATTGCATGATGTCGCCGCGCCCATCACCATCCAGCCGAAAGCGACAATGTTCGATACCGAGACGCTTTGATGTTTCGACTTCATTCACTTGATTAGGGTCGGTCGTATCATATCCATTCAGATCGATCACAACCTGGATGTCATGTTTCTTAACAGTCGGTTCAAACATCGCTACTGAGATTTGCCCGCTCCGAAAAATCTCCCCCGGCACGACAGTCCCGAACCGCTTGGCAAAGAACTGGTACTTAAAGAATTCATCCCAGATAACACCGCCGACGATGAGAACCAGAATAA
>JAGQQC010000573.1 GCA_020426395.1 Planctomycetaceae bacterium | reverse complement strand
CTCAGAACCTTCCAGGAAAAAGTCTCGCAGATGTAAGCCAATTTTCCCTATGCGGGACTAGGGGTATAAAACACAAGGGTGTTCTCCGAAATGGAGAGCACCCTTTTTTGTTGATTGATTTAGCAGAGCAGGATTTCGGTGTGAGGGGATCGGGCTGTTATTTCAGCGATTTACCTGATTCAATATCCTTCACAAGCTCCGCCAGAATCGCCGGATCTTGTTTCTCCAGAATATGGGCGATCCGACTTTTAGGAACATCGAGCCGTTCCATCATTTTTTCTGCGCGTTCCCAGTGTTTGGCTTTTTTCTTTTCACTAGTTTCAAGATACAAGTTCGTGACTAGTTCACTTAATTTTTGAGAATCAATCGAGTCCCTGTTTTCGTAGTAACGGTTGATGATTTTCTTTTGGTGTTCCGAGTAATCACGATTCATAAAGCAATCCTGTGGGGCATGGCTAGTTATTCATTGTTTCATAGTTAGTTTAGATCAGCATCAGTATTAATTGATCTGATACGTATGTCGGCTCCAGAAACCTGATTATTGAGCCCGTTTGTAAAATGGAAGCGGCACAATCCTGGCCGGTTGACGTTTCCCACGGATGTCTACCTCGAGTTGTTCACCAGGTTGGGATACGTCGGACCGAATGTAGGCCATACTGATGGATTGTTGCAAAGTTGGAGCAAATGTTCCTGAGGTAATTTCGCCGATCTGCTCATTGTCTCGGTAGAGTGTAGAACCTTCTCTCGCGATTCGTTTCCCTTCAAGAACAAGTCCGACCCGGGTAACTGTTCGCGGTGATTCTGCACGTTCGACAAGGATTTCATGGCCGATAAAACTGGTTCCTTTCAGGTGAACGCCAAACCGAAGACCGGCAGTGATCGGATCAATTTCCTCATTCAATTCATGACCGTACAGAGGCATTGCTGCTTCCAGCCGAAGTGTGTCGCGGCAACCAAGTCCGGCTGGAAGAATGTCGTATTGTTCCCCTGCTTCCATGATGGCTTCCCACAGCGAGAGCCCTTCTTCTGCGGGAAGGATGATTTCGAACCCATCTTCGCCAGTGTAGCCGGTACGGCTCAGTAATACTGGTTTGTCGAACAGGGTAGTTTCGACAAGATGATAGTACGCTAGCTCGTTGAGAATTTCGGTCGTTTGTGGCTGCAAAATATCTAGAGCCCGAGGTCCTTGAAGGGCGCACATGAATTGCGAGGTCGTCTTGTCTTCAATCGTGACGGCATAACCTGATTGGTGTTGTGTGAGCCAGTCGAGAATCTTTGTGCGGTTGGAAGCGTTGACGACAAGCATGAATTGGTCTGGCAGGCAGTACAAGAGAACATCATCCAGGATTCCCCCGTGCTCGTTCAGCACGAAACCGTATTTGACCTGGCCTGTTTTCAAGTTGCCAACATTCAATGTGAGCACGTGCGATAGAAATGCCTGGGCATCTGTGCCGGAAAACCAAAGCCGTCCCATGTGGGCGACATCAAACAGACCAGCCCGTTGTCGCACGGCTTCATGTTCGTGGATAATCGTACTGTATTGAATGGGCATTTCCCATCCGGCAAAATCAACCATCCGGCCTTCGTGTTCCGTATGCCATATGTGGCAAGCGGTGCGCAATCCCGTTTCCGTCATCAGTGTTGCTGTCCTTATTGATTTTAACCAGGAAAAGTCCCTGGTTATGTCTAGAGCCCATTCTGAAACCTGCTTGAGATCATCCAACCTGTCAATAAAGAGGGGTGAGTAAACTCGTTAGGGAACTTCAGAACAGCTTCTTTTATCATGAACAATAATGCTGCCCGATTGTAGCGAAGGAAGAATGAGAGCGGCAGACACCCGTACGAGGAAATTTAGTGAAATCGGCGAACATCTCTCGTGAAATGGATTCGACGGTTTTCCGACGTATCAATACCGATTATGGTGGAGTGTTTGTGAGGCCTAGGTTTGTTCTTGAAAATCCTCCGAAGTGAGAGAAATACATGCTCTTCCGAATAAGAATATTTCTACTTCCATTCCTGCTCCTGTCGATCGATACCTTGTCTGGTGCAGAGCCGGAACAACGACCAAATATCTTACTCATCACTGCGGACAATCTCGGATACGGTGATCTGGGGTGCTATGGCAACCCCGTCATGAAAACACCGCACTTCGATCAATTAGCTCAAGAGGGACTCCGCTGTACCAGTTTTTATTCCGCCTCTCCAACCTGTACGGTGTCACGTGCGACACTATTAACGGGTCGTTTTCCACAACGAATCGGGCTGAATCATCAGTTGAATTATGAGGAAAACTACGGGGCTGGTTTGAGCCTGAAGGAGAAATTACTGCCTGAATATCTGAAACCACTCGGGTACGAAACGGCTTGTTTCGGAAAATGGAATATTGGTTTCGGCGAGGGGTATCGTCCGACTGATCGTGGGTTTGATACGTTTTTAGGCTTCGCGGCTGGGAACATCGATTATTATCATCACGTCTATAATGGGCGTCATGATTTATGGCGGGACGAAGAAGAAGTATATGTA
>JAGQQC010000572.1 GCA_020426395.1 Planctomycetaceae bacterium | reverse complement strand
CATCCGAATCCTCTGGGACACGAAAAGCTGACGGCGGCCATCTTGCCCGTGCTGCGACCACTTGTCGATCAGCAAAAACCGGCGGAGAAAATTCTCCGGCCTTGAACAGCTTATTCCGCCAGTTGATTGCTGAGTTCGATTAATTCCTGAAGCTTTCGCCGGGCTCCCCCTTCTTTCAGAACAGATCGAGCCTGCTCCACACCTGCTTCAACATCTTGAGTATGCCCTGTCAGCCACAACGCCGCAGATGTGTTGGCGAGAACCATATCGGTCGGCCCCCCTTCCTTTCCATCAAAAATCGAGCGAATGATGTCGGCACTCTCTTCTGGTGTACTGACTGCTAACTCCTCAACTTGACATGGTTGCAAACCGAAAGAATCCGGGGACCAGGTAATCTGTTGCAATTGATCCCCTTCCACAATCCAGGCGACGGTATCTCCCCACAGGCAGATCTCGTCGATTTCATTATTTCCACAGACAATCGCGGCTTTCCGAGTCCCCAGTCGAGCAAGCGCATGTGCGATTTTCTCTGCGTGGGCGTTACTGTTCGTTCCCAACAATTGAAACTCTGCTCCAGCGGGGTTGGTGAGAGGTCCAAGCAAATTGAAGATCGTTCGGAAGCCGAGTTTCTGACGAACGGGCGCGACATGTCTCATTGCCTGATGCAATAACGGGGCGAAACAAAACCCGATTCCAATTTGATCGACGCACTTCGCGACTGCCTCAGGGGAAAGTTGTAGATTAACCCCCAAGGTTTCCAACACATTCGAAGATCCACTGGAGCTGGAAACCGAACGGTTACCATGCTTGGCAATTTTCACTCCACAGGCAGACGCCAAAATCGCTGTTGCCGTGCTGATGTTAAATGTATGGAGACCGTCGCCTCCCGTCCCACAGGTATCGAGTAGACCAGTGCTTTGGGGTTGTATACGGGTGACCCGTTCTCGCATGGCCTGCGCCGCTCCCGCGATCTCTTCAATGGCTTCCCCCTTCATTCGTAAAGCGGTCAGGAATGCAGCAATCTCAACCGCATCGGCCTCTCCCTCCATGATAGTTCCCATCGCCGCCTGCATTAACTCCTGACTGAGCGTTTCGCTTTGTAATAACTGTTCGAGCGATTGTTTGAGTGGAGTCATGAGATAGAGACCGCTTGAGATAGGAAAGAAAGCATCGGAATAGAACCGGGAAGAAACTTAACAGCAAAGCCCCCGGTTGATTCACCTAGTATAAGCGATTGTCTGTCTGAGAGAAGCCTGGCGAAGAATCACTCGTTGGTGTCGCTGTAGGCAGCAATCGCCTCAGCGAGATAATCATGGTACGGCCAGAGATTGGTCAGCTTCATATTGTTCAGGACGCGCTGCATATCTTCGGTGGCTTCACAGAAGCAGACCTGGCCTCCCAGGTCCGATTTGGCACGCGCGAGAGTGATCAGGGCTCCGATAAATTCCGAGCCGAAGTACCTCAGTTGAGAGAAATCAATGATTAACACGCCGGGATAAGGTTGTTCAATCGAACGTCGGACAGCATTACATTCACGTTGTAAAGCGTCATATCGAAAGGAATGCCCATCACCAACTGGCGTGAGGATATACAGGTTTCCCTCAATTCGGGAAGTTAAAATTTTCAAATGGTCTACCATGCGGGAAGATTTCCATCCAACGACCAAGCCTTCTTCAAAAGAAAGCTTGTTGAAAGAATTCCTGTTGTTCTGAAGGTTACCAGGAAAGACGAAAAGTCACTTCAGACTGTGCTGCGAAGAAGAGTAACAGAAGACGTACCTTGGCCGTCACGATCTATAGAATAATTACGTAATTCTTCGACTCCGGAGCCTGGAAAATGGGCGATGCAGGCGAGTTTCACCTGAAAAAACCAGAATATGGCCTTGTAACCTGCCAAATCAGGCTTGTAGACAGCAAGTTCCCCAGAGGCGATCTGGCCCAGATTGATCGCCACGATCTGAAAGTAATCCCAAAGCCTCTTTGACAGGCTCCAAACACCCTGAGTTTCACCGGCCCAAGAACAGCCCCACGCGGGTTTCAGGATGAATTTCCACAGCCAACCTGTGAGAGAGTTCTATCTTAAACTGAAATGAATCGAATGTCTATCATTCTATTTTGCGAGAGGTATTCCTAAAGACGAACGAAATACAGGGTGTGTTTACACTGTAAGATCCCGCTGTCTATAAAGCATCAATTACTTGAGCCAGTGCGATAGATCCCGATTCAGCAGTTCTCCCAGTTTTTCAATTTCAGTCCGGTACACCTCACGTAAACGATCACGTTGAGCAGGTTGTAATTTGGGACGAGCCAAATTCCCGTAGCGAATTTTATTGCGTAGCTTAAGTGGGGTCATGTTGATCGCCATATACCGCAGCACCGGATTGGCGCGAACGACATTGATCATTTTTGCCAAAGCACGGCTTTTCGGAACACCAGAACTGTTGACCTCTTTTAACTCCTGAAATTCAAATTCCGGATTCACTCCAATAATGCGGCAAACATCTTGCAGCAGTTTGGATGAATCGGCAC
>JAGQQC010000571.1 GCA_020426395.1 Planctomycetaceae bacterium | reverse complement strand
TTATGGCTTTCAGCCTACCCGATCTGCCCTACGCCTACGATGCCCTGGAACCGCACATCGATGCGAGAACGATGGAAATTCACCACTCGAAACACCATCAGGCCTACATCAACAACGTCAATGCTGCCCTGGAAGGCCATGCCGATCTGGCTGCTAAATCGGTCGATGAGCTGGTCAGTGACCTGGGTACCGTGCCTGAAGCCATCCGGGGAGCCGTTCGCAACAATGGTGGTGGCCACAGCAACCACTCCCTGTTCTGGACCATTTTGGGGCCGAACGGAGGAGGCGAACCTGGTGGAGAGCTGGGGGACGCGATCACTTCCACTTTCGGTAGTTTCGATGCCTTCAAAGAACAATTCAATAAAGCCGCCGCAACCCGGTTCGGCAGTGGTTGGGCCTGGCTTTCCGTCGATGGAGGAAAACTGGTCGTCGAAAGCACTCCCAACCAGGACACTCCTCTCTCCGAAGGACGAACTCCGATCCTCGGTTTGGATGTCTGGGAACACGCATATTACCTGAACTACCAAAACCGCCGTCCCGATTACATTTCCGCTTTCTGGAACGTAGTTAACTGGGATGCAGTTGCCGAGCGGTATGCTGCCGCCAAGTAAGCTTGGAAAGCCAGTTTACTTACAAGCCACACAGAAGAAGCGTGCATTTTTGCACGCTTCTTTTTTTGCGGCTGGAGTTTACAACATTTCCCGGACGATAACTGATACAGGCGGCCTAATCATCAAAGTCACCTTCACTTGCCAAATTGCCTGATTTCGAATGCGTCTATCCAAGCTGTACCTATTGATCCTTGGACTGACTGTCTGTTGGACACAGACAGGGTGCTATTACCTGCGCCTTGAACGAGACAAAAAAATTGCCTGCCTGCGACGAAGCCCCGTCTCTATTCGCAAAATGAAAACATCTCCGGCTTTGTTTCCCCAATACAAAGAACCGGCCGGGTACAGCCAGACCTATAAAGATTATCTCTACGAAAACGATCCCTACCATCAAACATGGGAAGGGGGCCCCATCGCGGTTGGGATGAACCAGGCGATGCGCGTGGAAGGGGATGTCCAATCGGAGGACCCGAACTCCCAACTCACACAGGAAGAGCCGGTTCCCAAACCACTCGACCTGCTTGGCCCCGAGCTCAACTAAGCTGGTGATTTTTCACAATCATTGCTTTCCTGTTGGACCTGCCTTCGTCCGTTCCTGTAAACTTGATTTCACGAACCAACTTTCGTGACTCAATGCCAAGGACACCCCTCATGGGACGAATGTGGAAAATCTCTTGCTGCCTGCTCTTCTTCGCTTTTGGACAAGCTTCGACTCTCTCTGCCACAGAGAACATTGCCGATAACGAAGCCACCGCTCTAGAGCAGGCACTAGAGCAAACCTACGAGCCGCTCGATCTCTCCCTGTTCCGAGACAGTATTGGTCACTGGCAGATGAAGGATGGCCGTGTCTATCACTTTGAGCGATACCAGCCAGAGCAGGTTGTGCATATCGCCGAGAACTTCCTGAAATTCCAAAACGAAGATGGTGGATGGACCAAAAATCTCGATTGGCTCGCCAAAGCCGAACCTGATCAAATCCGTGAAATTCGTGGCGGCACACTGGGCAGAAGCACGTTTGATAACCGCAATACCTACTCGCAAATAGCGTATCTGGCCAAGGTGTATCAACTCACGCATCTGGAACGTTACCGAAAAGGTGCGGAAAAAGGTTTGCGATATATCCTCACAGAGCAGCGTCCTTCGGGAGGTTGGCGCGGGCAGGATGTTGATGCCATCACGTTCAATGATGATGTGATGACGGGCATCATGCGTTTGCTATTGCAAATACGTAATCAGGAACCATTGTTCGACTGGCTGGAGCCAGATTTGAGAGATGAGTTGAACGCGGCACTTGACCGGGGAATCGCTGTTACGTTGGCGTGTCAGATTGAAGTTAACGGGAAGAAAACAGCCTGGTGCCAACAACATGATCACCAGACACTCAAACCAACAAAAGCCAGGGCCTACGAACTTCCTTCGATTACTCCCTCCGAAAGTGGCGAAGTTGTCCGCTTTCTGATGAGCCTTCCTAAACCCGATGAAAAAATCATCGCCGCAGTAGAGGCTGCTGTTGCCTGGATGGAAGAAGTGAAGATCGAAGGAATCCGAGTGAAAGAGATCTCGATCAAACCGGTTGTCTTTCAACATCACACGACCAAAATTGATCGTGTGGTCGTTCAGGATCCGAATGCCCCACCGATCTGGACCCGGTTTTATGAGATCGAAACCAACCGCCCCTTTTTCTGTAACCGAGACGGCAAGAAAGTCTATCAACTCTCCGATGTGCACCTCGAACGCCGCTCCGGTTACGGGTGGTACACGAACAAACCGGAGCGAATTATTACGGTAGAATACCCAGCCTGGAAGAAGCAACTCGCGGTGGAATAGTACAGCAAGGGTAGCCCAGACAATCGCGAAGCGTTGTCTGGGTCGCGCAGCGACAAGCGGGCGGGGTTTATTTCATCGTGTGAATGCTTAGTA
>JAGQQC010000570.1 GCA_020426395.1 Planctomycetaceae bacterium | reverse complement strand
TCTCAACACGGGCGTACGCTTCTTCGATCGAAATCTTGTTATTCCGAATACTCTTCACTTCGCTTCCGCGAAGTTCGATACCACATTCGAGGGTCTCAAGAATCTCATAATCATGACGCGCGCGGCGATTACGACAGACGATCCGTGAATTCGGATCCTCTCCCTTATTCTGTTTTTTTTTCGCCTTGGCCATGACTCTAAACCTAACCTCGAGATACCGTTAACTTACAAACGTAAGCCAACCTGACAACTGATCATACGAAACAGGAGACTCCGCCCTGATTCAGGTTCGTCTGTTTTTATCGCAAACGGGGAATTATAGAGCCCTCAAAAGAGAAGGGGAAGGAACCTGCTGATTTAGCAAGACAAGTACCCCCCTTCATTTGACAGCGCTGTTATGATGTTTCGATCTACAGGCACCTGCCGAAAGCTGTCCAGAGGAAAAAAGCGAATTCACCTCAGTTTTTTCCAGCGTTTGAAATCTGGAGTTCAAGCCGGTGCGGCCCTCTTTACAGCAGGTTGATTGCCTCCGTACCTTGAGGGTGTTACGCTCAAACCACGAACGGATTCAAAATAGACCCTCGTTTATTATCGGATAACGTCATTCAATGTCTCAAATCTCGTCCCATTCTCAGACCACTTTCCCCAAGTCAGATGCACTGGAAGTCCATCTGCTCGGTCTAGTGGAATTTGAAGCAGCCCAGTTTCTGCAAGAACGGCTGGTCTACGAGATCAGTGGGCGCGCGGACAAAATGGGAGGGTTATTGCTCTGCGAACATCCCCCCTTGGTGACGATGGGACGGGAAGCAAGCCGTCAGCAGTTAACGGTCGAAGAACGGGAACTTCAAGCCCGTCAAATCGATCTGAAATGGGTCAACCGGGGCGGAGGTTGCGTCATGCACTTGCCCGGCCAACTGGCGGTGTACCCGATACTTCCACTGCATCGGCTCGGACTTGGGCCTGAAGAATTTCGCCTGCAACTGGAAGAAGCCACGCTTCGCGTCTGTCGGGAAATGAAGATTAACGCCCATCGAGCCGATAACAACCAAGTGGGAGCCCCAACCACCGGCGTTTTCTGCCATTCCGGCCAGCTGGCGACGATTGGAACAGCCATCAAATCCTGGACATCGTTCCATGGGCTGTTTCTCAATGTTTGTCCAGACATGGAACTGGTACGCTGGACCCAAATGAATACAATAGGGGTCCGTCCCACATCGATGACGGCACAACAGGTCCGACCGGTTTCCATGCACAAAGTGCGGGAGAGCATGATTCGGCACCTGGCCGGGACATTTGGGTACTCCCGCTATCATGTGTATACCGGGCATCCGCTGCTGGTCCGTAAGAAGAAACGAATTTATGTCGACGCTAAACATTCTGTCCAACGGCCCTGATCAAGCACCTCGCGGTCGACTTCCCAAATGGTTGAAGCGACCGCTGCCCACTCCCGGAATGGCCTACACGGACGACGTCATCTCCGACCTTAATCTGGCAACGGTCTGTGAAAGCGCCAAATGCCCGAACCGAACAGAATGCTGGTCGCACAAAACCGCTACACTGATGATCCTCGGAGAAGTCTGCACGCGTCCCTGTGGTTTCTGTTCGATCAAAAAAGGGAAGACAGAAGCTTTACAATTGGACGAACCGGAACGGGTAGCGGAAGCCGCCGAGCGACTCGGTTTGAAGTACGTCGTTATCACTTCGGTCACTCGCGATGACCTTCCAGACGGTGGAGCAGAACATTGGGCCAATTGTGTTGTCGCTGTACGTGAAAAAACTGGAGCCGCAGTTGAGGTTCTCACACCCGACTTTCGGGGAAACCGGGATTCGATCGCCACCGTGGTGAACTCTCGCCCCGACGTCTTCAACCACAATACAGAAACGGTTCCTCGTCTTTATGACCGGGTCCGACGGAATTCTGTTTATCAACGGACGCTTGATTTACTCGCCCAAGTCAAAGAGATGGACCCGGAGATGCCCACGAAAAGTGGTTTGATGCTTGGTCTGGGGGAGACGTTCGAAGAAGTGCTCGATGTTTGCGCCGACCTGCGAAAAGTAGGCTGCGACATCGTAACGATTGGGCAATACCTCCAACCGACTCCGCAGCATCTGCCAGTCGAACGATATCTTCCGCCGGAAGAATTCGACGAAATTGGCGATGAAATTCGCAAGCTCGGATTCAAGTTGGTCGCCAGTGGCCCATTCGTCCGCTCCAGTTACCACGCAGGGGAAATGGCCGAAGTTCTCGGTCGAGACGATCTGAAATGAATTCTTCCTCAGAGGAATCCGGACTCATTCCGATCCAGCTTCCGCACCCGGAGCGATTTCCGGGCACCTATACTGTCGCGAATTGGCTAGTCGACGTGGGGGAAGACTTTCTCGTTGGCGAACGTCTAGTCGAAGTCATTAGTCCTGGTGTGTTATTCATCGTGGATGCCCCCGTCGAAGGCTGTCTCGCCCGGATTGATGTCCCCGTGGATGGTTCCCTCACCGCGACAACAACGTTAGGATGGATTCAACCCACGATCAACGAATAAGATC
>JAGQQC010000056.1 GCA_020426395.1 Planctomycetaceae bacterium | reverse complement strand
GGAAGAGTTTCCGATAGCCGATTCAGTTCCTTCGATGTTAGATAAACGGGTTTCGTCCTCAATGAAAATTGGTGTTTCCGAATTGATGAGTTCATACTCTTCATCAAAAATGGTATTCGATTTTGTAGCTACGATTTCTGTTTGGTCTGATTCGTTGAACGGAGGATAGACTTCCAGAATGTTCTCAGTCTCACCGGCCAGGAATGCTGCCTCCTGATTCACTTTATTCATATTGGGTGAGACGGCCTCTGTGACTGTCAGGGTCGTTTGTGATTGGTCTTCGAGATCCTCTGGAGCTTCGTCAGAAGTGAATAATTTTTCTAATGAGGGATTCGTTGAGGATGGCTCGGTTGGGGATGAATTCTGGGAAGAGGTCAGATAGGCCGTATGGGGATCGCGTAGACGAATCTCTTCGTGTAATGCATTAGCCCGTTCGTAATCTCCTTGAGACTCGAATGCTTCTGCCATGGCTAATAGACGGTCCGTCGTAAACTCCTCTCCGTCCCGGCTTGCCGTGGAAGGGAAAATATGCGTGCAACCTGTCATCAAAACACAGGTTAAAAGGAGTGCTGGCAAAATTGTTCGCAATGAGGCCATCGGATTCCATCCCGGCTAAGGAAAAGAGGAACAGGTTGCTCCACTGGGGCTGCCTTACTCTGGTGTACAGCCTGTCCTGTTCTGTAGTCCATCAATTGATTTGAGATAGACAAACTAAGGCTATCCCTTACATCGTCATCGGCAGGGGGCTGGATGAGAGATGAGATAAAATGGAGAGACTTTGCGGATTATTCCGATTTTTCGGGCAAATCCCTGCTCAAGCCTGGCTTAATTCACTTAACTCATGAGCCCGTTGATGCCATTTCTGCAGGGTGGCAAGCAGGTTTTTACGTTGAACTGGTTTTGTGACCACGTCGTCGCAACCGGCATCCCGACAACGTTGTTGCATGGATTCAATGGCATGAGCGGTCAGGGCCAGGATCGGTTTTTCGTAGCCCGATTCTCGGAGAGCTTTTGTCGCCTTGTAGCCATCCATGATGGGCATCTGCATGTCCATCAGAATGAAATCGTACTCCTTCCCAGGATTGCTGGCTTCTTTCACAGCGTCTTCTCCATTATTCACAATCGTCAATCGGGCTCCCGCTTGAGTGAGAATAAATTCGAACAGTCGCTGATTGTCTAAACCATCTTCCGCGAGCAGAATATTGAAATTCAAGGCTTTGCCGCCGCTCGTCTCAACAGTATCGAGAGCGGATTTTTCCCGGAAGGTTTCGAGTGAAGGGTACATTGTTTCGTTATGGGCATGATCTGTCTGGATGGTAAACCAGAATGTACTTCCGACACCAGGAGTCGAATCGACTCCGATGTCTCCACCGAGGAGATTGGCAAGCCGTTTGCTGATCGAAAGTCCAAGCCCCGTTCCTCCGTATTTTCTGGAAACAGAGCTGTCCGCCTGAGTGAAAGGTTCAAATAAGTTGGAAACGGAACGGGGATCGATTCCGATTCCGCTGTCTTTTACTTCAAATTTCATCTGGGGGATTCCCAGTGCATTTGATTCGGTACTGATGGTCAGACAAATTTCGCCTTCGCTGGTAAATTTAGTTGCGTTTCCAAACAGATTAAACAGGATTTGTTTAAGACGAACCGGGTCCGTTTTGATGGTGGCAGGGAGGGCATTTCTGAAGCGAGTATGAAACTTTAGGTTCAATTTCTGCGCCCGCATGTTCATGATCTCATCCAATTCATCCAGTAATTCGATGATTGCACAGTCGGTTCGTTTGATTTCCAGTTTACCGGATTCAATTTTGGAAAGATCGAGAATTTCATTGATCAATTCCAATAGATGTTCGCCATTTCGGCGAATTGTTTTGAGTGACCGGGTTTGTTCTTCCGCATCCATTTTTTCTTCCACCAGCAGTTCGGTGAATCCCAGAATGGCCGTCAAGGGGGTGCGGATCTCGTGACTCATATTGGTCAGAAAATCGGTTTTGGCAAGATTAGCCGATTCGGCAGCTTTCGCCGCTTTTTCCATTTCTCTCTGGGCAAGCTTTTCAGTCGAGATGTCATCAATAGCCACGACAACACGGGATTCATGTTCTTCCAGAAATCTTTTCAGCTTGATGCAGAAGAACATCTCACCACTGTTATCTTCGACGATAAATGGAGCGACTTCAAAGTTATCTTCACTATCAAAAAGTTTCTGAATTTGTTTGGCAATTTGTTGCTGGGCAAGCCATTGAGGTTGATCGTCCGGATAGAAACAGCTTCCTTCTGTTAAATTAGATTCAGTTACCTGCAGTTCTTCAACGAACTGTTTCCAGGCGGAGTTTACTGAAAGGATCATGCCCTCTTCGTCAAGAATGGCAATACATTCATTCAGCGAGTTGAGCGTGTGATGAGCCAGAGCTCTTGTTTGCTGAACCTGTCGTCCCATTTCTCGTGACTGGGTCATGTCCGTTGCAATCAGCGAAGCGCCCGAAATCTGGTGGTTGTTTTCCAGTATCGGAGAAATAGATAAGTTAAGATCAATCGCAGCGCCCGATTTACTGATGGCCTGAATTCCCAGATGAGTTTGTGAAGCTTCACCCGTGCCAATTTTCTGCAATATAGTCAGTAGTTCAATCAGATCATTTTCAGCAAACAGTAGCGAAACACATTCGTTTAATGTTTCTTCACTCTGATAGCCAAAAATACTCTCGGCGGTTTTGTTCCAGGAGTGAATTTTGAGGTTTTGATCGATTCCAATGATCGCCTGATTCGATGATTCTACGATCGTTGCCAGCCAATTTAATCGCTTCTCGTTGGCTTTTCTTTCCGTGATGTCTTTGATGATTCCAGTGAAATAGGTTTGGCCATTCAAGGTTAGCTCGGCGACCGATAAATCAATATCAAAGAGTGTCCCGTCCTTTCGCAGCGCCTGGACTTCACGACCAATTCCAATAATTTTTCTCAGGCCGGTTTGCAAGTAGTTTTGCAAATATCCGTCATGCTTTTCCTGGTGTGGCGACGGCATAAGCATGTTTATATTTTTACCCAGCACCTCTTCGATCTTGTAACCGAACATTCGTTCGGCTGCCGGGTTGAATTCCGCAATATGACCGAATTGATCGATCATGATGATCGCATCGACTGCCGTTTCGAGAATCGCATTCACTCTCCGCTGGCCGTCATACAACATCTCCGAGACATCATGAATCAAAGACTCGATGTTGAGAGTTGCGTGGTTAGCGGTAAGAGGTCGAGACTCGGCTGGAGAGGGCTGCGGACTCATTAGATAGAACCTGTCTTTCAATATTGCGATCCATTGGACAGTGCGGTTAAATTGGACAAAACATTCCTTACCGAGGGAAGTGGATGCAAACTCTGAAAGCGGGTAATTCAAGGTCAGCGGTAGTCGAGCAAAACTAAGGGCGCTTTGTCTTCGCAAAAGAAACTGTCACTGCAAAGTTAGGCTGTGCTTTGAATGATGCAACCCGTTGAATGACAGGATCGTTATTTCGGTGTTCAACTTTTGTCACTCTAGACCGGTTATGCCGTTTATAACACTTCGGCGTATCCCGTCTCTCTCAGGAAATTACCATCGGGAACCTGCTGCCATGATGAATCTCATAAAATTGATGCTCTTTTGTTTATGTTTTTTCTGGTGCGGGGCTGAGACATGCTGGTCACAGGCAAAGCTGGAACCGACCCGGTTTATGGTCGAAATGGAAGATGGTACGCACCTGGCAACCGATGTGTATCTCCCGGAGGGTGAGAATCCGGAAACGACTGATCGCAAATTTCCTGTGATTCTGGCCCGAAGTCCTTATGGGAAAAATTTCGGTGCAGGCTTATCGAACCTCTTTCAGAAGTCTGGATATGCGCTGGCCGTACAGGATATCCGCGGACGGTTTGATTCCGAAGGGAATGATGCTTTGGTCTTCTTCCATGACGGTCGGGGGGAAACCCATGATGGCCACGACACGCTCAACTGGTTGGCCGGACAGAAATGGTGTGATGGAAACGTTGTGACATGGGGAGGATCGGCCTTGGGAGTGACCCAGACGATGATGGCTCCCGGGGCTCCCGAAATTTTGAAAGCGCAGCATGTACTGGTTGCCTTTTCCGACATGTATTCCCAGGCTGCTTATCAGGGAGGGGTCTGGAGAAAAGAGATGCTGGATGGTTGGCTTCCGGGGAATAAATTTGATCCCCGTTCTCGCAAGGAGTTTCGAGCGCATCCCAAATATGGTGAGTTCTGGCATGTCGTGAATGCCGAGTTGGGGGCCGCTGATGTCAATGCCCCCGCGATCTTCTGGGGAGGCTGGTATGACATCTTTGCACAGGGAACGATTAATTCATTCGTCACGATTCACAACCAAGGGGGCGAAGGAGCCCGAGGGAAATGTCGATTGATCATAGGCCCCTGGGCGCATGGGGGATTTGATGAATTGACCTATCCCCAGAACTCCGCTTCACCCGGCCCCGTGGCAGACGCCGTGAGGTTTTTTAACCATCACGCCCAAGGAAAGCAGAATAAGGTTCCCGACGATAAGCCGGTGCATTATTACGTGATGGGCGATCCGGAAGAGGAATCGGCTCCCGGAAATTTCTGGAGAAGTGCCGATAACTGGCCCCCGGCAGCGACGGTCACTACCTGGTACTTTCATGCTTCCGGCAAGCTGAGCACCAGCCCCCCCGATGGGAACGAATTCCGAGAGTATGCCTACGATCCACAAAATCCAGTTCCCACGAATGGGGGACAGAACCTGCTCATTCCGAAAGGCCCCCGCGATCAACGAAAGACGGAAACTCGAGAGGATGTGCTGGTCTTTTCTTCTGAAACTTTAACCGAACCGATTGAAGTCACCGGACGCATTAAGGCGAAGCTTTACGTCAGTTCCGATTGTCCAGATACCGACTTCACGGTCAAATTGTGTGACGTCTATCCGGACGGTCGCTCGATGTTGGTAACCGATGGAATTCTACGGGCCAAGTATCGACATTCATTCGAGGTACCGGAATTGATGGTCCCTGGGCAGGTCTATGAGCTGGAAGTCGATTTGTGGTCGACTTCGCTGATTTTCAATAAAGGGCATCAGATTCGAATTGCCGTTTCTTCGTCAAATGATCCCCGTTTTGAGCCGAATCCGAACACGGGTGCCGATCATTTTGAGTCAGGTGATACCGCGAAGGTGGCCCATAACCGGGTTTATCTGGCGAAAGAATATCCTTCGCAAATCTTGCTTCCGATTTACACGGAATCGGAGTCAACATCAGAGCAGAAGTAATGGAGTGCCAAGCGATGGGGTCTACTCAGCGCGGCATTTGACCTTGCATTTGTAACGCCCGTTGCAAATTAGTGTTGGCTTGAGGGTGGTTTGGATCATCGGCCACCGCTTTCTGGAAGTATTGCAGGCCTTGGTCAATCCGTCTTGCTTGCATATTCAAGATCCCAAGCACGTTGTAGATGTTCGCAGCATTAAACCCATCGAGGGTGTTAATCCGTGCTTCAGCCTGGAGGGCAACATCGAAAGCCTCCTTGAGATTGTTCTTTTGCTGTAGCGCCATCGCCAGATTAACGTAGGGCAGTCCTTGCTCCGGTTCAGCCTCAACCGCACGACGATAAGCAGCGATCGCTTTATCCATTTGATTCTGCCGTTGATAAAAGTTTCCGAGAGCGATTAAGACGCTCAGGTTATTCGGTTCCAGTTCTGCTGCCTTATTTAGTAGTTCCTGGGCCTGTTCCAGTTCACCAACATCGCGAAGCAGGTTGGCATACCGGGAGAGCACAAGATAATTCTCCGGTCGGATTCTTTTCGCGGCTCCCAGATGTTCTCGAATTTCTTCTCGCTGCATTGTAAGTTCGGCTTGTTCTTCTGCAGGATGATTTTGCAGATATTTGGCCAGGTTGTGATGAGCTTTCCAGTTATTCTCGGTAACAGCGATTGCTTGCCGCATGAGTGTTCCAGAGTTTTCCCAGGTGGCGACTTGTTGATACCCGGCTTGGGTCATCCACGAACAATACGCAATAGCCAGACAACTTGCTCCGACTGCAACCGGTTTTCTTTTCAAGAACTCCGCGGGGATCAACCAGCACATGAGCAGGAATAAACCGACTTGGGGAACGTACATGTACCGGTCTGCCAGTCCTTCGTCTCCCAGTTGGATGAGCCCAATCACGGGAACCAGCATGCCACGAAACCAAAGCCAGCCGACCAGCAGTTCTGGTTGTTTGCGGAAACGGAACAGGGCGAACAAGGTGATCCCCACCAGAATCGCCAGGGAAATCCAGACGCAGGATTGACTGATCGCTTCTCCCGGATGGGGATAAATCACTGCGAGATCGGTTGGCAGGAATGTCTTCTTGATATACAGGCCGTAGGAAAGAATCGCATTTTGAATGCGAAGCCCCAACGGGAACCGGTCCATGGTCTGCACCGCTCCACCAGCCTGTTGAGCCAGATAGATAACGACGGAGAAGAGGATGGACAGGGCAAATAACGGCAGCTTTTCGAGGAACAGGAAAGAGACCGAGGGAGGATCCGAGCCAGTAATGGTTTTGGGCTCTTCTTCTGAGCGAAAGTGACGTAACCGTTTCAACGGCCAGGCATCCAGCAATAGTAACAGGCAGGGGAGGGTTACAAACATCTGCTTCGATAGCAGGCTCAGTAGAAAACAGCCCATCATCACGCCGTACCAGACGTAGCTGGTTCTTTTCACGTAAACAAAATAAGACCAGATGGCCAGGAAACCAAACAGCGTACTCAGCACATCTTTACGTCCCGATATCCAGGCGACCGATTCGGCATGGAGCGGGTGAACGGCAAATAGAAAGGCAATCAGAAAAGATCGAAACGGAGCTTTGGTGACGTAATTCAAAAGTCCGTATAAGATCAGGGAGTTCAACAGGTGATAAAAGACATTCATCGAATGAAAACTGGCTGGCGTCTGTCCGAACTGACTTGCATCGAATAACAACGAGAGCCAGGTGAGTGGATGCCAGTTGCCAATTTCAAAGGTGGTAAACGCCCAGGAGAAGTTATTTAGGCTCAGGCCTTCCCGCAGGTGGCCATTGGCAGAGACATAAAGTTCGTCGTCGTAATTGACAAAGTCAAAATTCGAAGTCTGGTGATAGACCACCAGAATTCCGACCGCGATTAGCAGCGGATATAACAGTCGAGAGAAGTCGAAGGGGGGAGCGGTTTGCCGATTCATCACAGACCTGGTTCACCATCGGTACCTGATGTACCATTGTTGATTTGGGATATGTTGAGGAATTACCTTACCATTCACTCGTAGCGAAGGAAACGGCCCGCCTTCATTCACTCCCTTTGTTCGGCGAATTATGCCGAATTCCAGGAGGCAATACAGGTTTTTACAGAGTCTAAATCCTGCGATCAAAGAGGATTGACCTTTACATAAAATCAGGAAGCGGTGTAGATTCCCACAGATGGGGAGAGAATCCCTACGCACAGAGAGGATCCGGCTTTTGCTGATCGGTGAATTCTCACCAGGAAAGAGGATCCTCCAGCCCTTATCAATAATCTATCTCGAAGGATGCGAAGACAGTGAACATCGGGGCACGTCTCTTCAGAAATGTAGTCAAATCGCCGTATCGGTTGCTACGAACCATTCAACGCTCACTGGATCCAGCGTACCGTCTACAACATCGGGCGAATTCTTCCGTGGGCAGCGCCATCCCGCGAGATCGCGTTCAACTTCTGGAACAGAACCCGGGACAATCCTCTGATCGGGAGTGTCGGTTGCTGGCTTATTTGGCGATGGAAGCTGATGCAGCCGGCGCTATTGTCGAAATTGGCGCCTATAAGGGGAAAGTCACCGCCTGGTTGGTGGAAGCCGCCGAAAAGGCCAAAGGAAAAGCCCGGGTGATTAGTATTGATCCCCATATATTCGGGACGTGGGAAGAATATCAGAACACGGTACAAAAGTTCGAACTCGAAAATCGAGGATTGACTATTCACAAAGAACTATCTCACAGCTTGGGAGAGTCCTGGCAGGAGCCGATCTCTTTCTTGCTGGTGGATGGAAGCCACGAGTATGAAGATGTGGTTACGGACATTGAAGACTTTGTCCCACACGTATTACCAAATGGGTATGTTGTTTTCGATGACGCTCGCGGAGAGGTTTATCCGGGAGTTACTCGTGCCATTAACGAGCGTATGCGAACTCGATCTGAATTTGACGAAGTCGGAATGATCAAAAACTTCGCTGTATTTCGCCGGAAAGCAGCCTGATTGATTTTCGAGTCGGCGTCGTTTTTTTGCTGGTAAGCATCAGTCACGAATGGATTCGTACTGAATGGTTTACTCTCTCTCTTCTCTCTAAATAAGTATCCAGCAACAGGCTGACAGGGTAATCGCAGGAATTTACCTAGATAGGTCTGCCTGAACTAAATCTGCATTGCAGGTGACGGAAGAAAAGGAATTCTGATGTCAAAATTACTGTTGAAATTGGTGGTTAGTGTGGGACTCATTTCCTGGTTGGTTGGGTGCAGCTCAATGCCGGGAAGCTCTATGGTCAGCAGTCTTTCTCCCTCCAGCCTCAATCCACTATCAGGAATCGGCTCGACCTTCAGCGGACAATCTGAACCTCCCGTTGAAGAAGACCTGGATTTTGTAAACCGGGGTTTTAATGAGAAATCAGCGATGGTTGATTCCAGTGATGAAGAAGCTGTTCAACTGACAGACGCGGAACTTGATTTCGCCGAGTAACCCTTGAGGGTTTAGTTGCAGGCAAGGATGGTTTGCTGAGTTTCACCGTGTGAATCATTTGCTGTAAGCCAATCCGCTTCTTGGTTTTTTTCGGGGGGCTTTTGCGCGTTGAATTCCTCCTGGAATTCAGGGTAGATCATTTCTGACTTTGATGTCGAAAAAGGCACGGGTTTATCACAGTTTGGGTGGATACGGGACGATAAGTAGTTTTAACCTGCCTATATTTCTTCCAATTTGTGGCCATCTATAGAGTGGCCCATTTTCCTGAAGACCAGCAATTCATGATGACCCCAGCCTTTCGGTCTTTATTCCTCTCAGCATTGTTGCTTAGCTTTACCGCGGGATGTCAAACCGCCGGTCGTACAGTTCAGGTCGATAAACCAGCGCGAGCTTCTGAGAGCCAGCTTCAATTAGCTTCGGGCTCGGAGCAGGACATTGAGAACGGAGCCCGCACGGCAGACGCCTCTCTGCCTGCAGAAAGTCATTCAGAAGTGAACGCTGAGGAGGCTCCAGCAGAGGGAGCTATTCCAAAGGAGAAAGCAGGGTGGTCTGCCTGGCCCAAAAACCCGCTTTCCAAGCTAATTCCCCAGTCAATCCGTTCGACCAAAGATTCTGACTCGAATGAGATCTCCGGCCGGGATGCTTTTTAAGCTCGACGGAATAGGGTCGCGTGTATTGAGCTAGTTCAGATCTAAGAGAAAAGTGTACAAATGCACTGTAACACATTCGCCTTCACGCAGTGTCGATCAATGCTGAGATAACCGCCAATTTTCTGGTTAGGGTAAAGCGACCGACGATTTGGTATCGCTTAAATTGGACGGGTTCTTTTGTTCACTTTTGAAAGTGGCTTGTTCATCGGATCCAGTTTTTTACCGCAATCCCCCATTTCCCCTTCAATCGGGTTGAGGCTGAGGCTGGTTTCTGCTGCGGGGAATCGATAGAATCACCGACCTCTCAAGATTCGATAAAGTGGAATCTCTCAGAGAGTTATCATTCTTTCCCCGTGGCCATGAACTCGTCCCTGGTGAGAAATTCGTTCTTTTCTGTTCGCTGACGGGTGTATTGCCTGTTCGATCACCATAAAATGGGCAGATTACAGGCTGACTGTTCACAAGGATCAGTTTGCGGGTTTCATCTATCAGATTTGTGAGGAGATATCTTCTGTGCAAGTTGCCATCGCAGCTCGACATGGGGAACTTCGGCCTGATTTACAGCAGGTCATCGAAGAAAAAGCTCAAAAATTATTGACCTATTTTGACCGGGTCATCGCCATCGAAGTGACAATCGACTTCGAAGGGGGACGGGTCAAGGCAGAGATATTGGTCGATGCTGAGCATCACGATAATTTTGTTGCCCACGAAAACGGGGACGATGTCCTCGCTTGTTTTCATGCGGCTTTGCATAAAATGGAACAGCAACTGAAACGTTATAAGGAGAAACGGCGGACTCAACGACGCGAATCTTCTTTGAAAGAATTGCCCGCTGAAGAACAGGAGTAAGTTGTAAACAAGGGTTTCCCCTGTTTCTTTTCTCCGTGACGGACTGATTTCCGTTCAGGAGATTCTCTTTTGTTCCTGTGAGTCGAATCGTTTCCCTTTTGGTTTTACCGGTCCTGACGTTCCATTCGCCTGGAGTAGAAACGCTCTCTGCGTTTCTCGTTTTTGTCAAACTCTGAATCCAGCAGGATTTGGGGTGAGTCCCTGAGTTTTATTTTTGTTTTACAAGTTATTTTTATAAGCAGGGGGCTTATTCAGGTCCGAATAGGACACGAGACAATTTCGGACCCGTTCTGGATCCGTTCATCCTTCCTGGTCGATTCCAGATTTGGATTGAATTTGTCAGCGATGCCCTATACAGTCGAATCCGTCTAAAAGCTTGTTATCTAGTCCTTGAAAAGGAGCAAGTTACATGAAGTTATGTGACTTCGTGGTTTCTGAAGCCATAAACACCAATCTGGAAGTTGAAAATAAAGAAGCGGTTATCCGCAGTATGGTGGGAAGTTTGAAGGAGAGCGGCAAAATCGCTGCCGAAGATGAAGAGAGTATCGTTTCCGCGATTTTGAAGCGGGAAGAACTCGGTTCGACCGGTATCGGAAATGGCGTTGCTGTCCCTCACACCAAACATCCTTCTGTCGATAATCTGATTGCGACCGTAGCGATTTCCGGTGAAGGAGTTGATTTTGCCAGCCTGGATGGCGAGAAGGTGTTTATCTTCTTCCTGCTGGTTTCACCTCCTGACAAGCCGGGTGATCACTTGCGGGCTCTGGAAACCATTTCCCGTCATCTTCGCAACAGTAACTTTTGTAACTTCCTCAAACAGTCTAAAACTTCCGAGGATGTCGTCGAGTTACTGGGTGAGGCTGACAATAATCAGTTGGCCAACTGAGAAAGTCGTTCTACAGATCGATTTTCTTTAACCCGATTTTCCTCGCGCTCAATCAAGTCAAGTCGCTCAGTCCTGATACTCTTGTCAAATCCGCTTCCGGTCCTGATGGATTTCTCTTCCCGTTAGAACTGGCACTCAATGGAGCTGGCTGGAATGAATAGCAGGCCCGCAGTGGCGGGACCGGATTCACCTCATCTCTTTTAATCATATCGATGGATTTCGACACCACCTCTGATTTTTATCAAAAAGTGTTGCAAAGGATGGGATCTGATACAGTGCTAAGTCGTCAAGTCACCGTGAATCTGGCGGAAGGGTTGCATGTACGCCCCATCGCCATGATTGTTGATGTGGTGAACGATGCGGGCTGTACGGTCCTGATTCGATTTGGAGAGAAACAAGTCGAGGCGAACAGTCAGTTAAATTTGATGTTGCTGGCTGCTCCTCAGGGATCGGAATTGGAACTGCTCGCCGATGGTGACGGGGCCGAACAAGTTCTCGATCATCTGGAAAATCTGTTTTTGACGAACTTTGAAGTTGAAGGAACTACCGAATCGGGACAGGTCTTTTAACGGGTTGATCCATTACAGGGCCAGTTTCAGGATTCGACTGAAACAACACTCATCAAGCCAGTCGGAGGGCTTTTTGGGTCGAGAATAAACAAGAGAATTCTTCTATGCTCGTGCGGCGAGGTATTGCAGTTTCCCCTGGTATTGCTGAAGGACCAGCTTTGGTCTTCGGGGCGGAAGATTTTCGCATACCCCAACGATTTGTCAGCGTCGATGCCATCGAATCTCAGGTTAAGCGTTTTCGTACCGCCCTGCAGCAAACCGTCGATGAAATTGGCGAAAACGAGCGTCTGGCGAATGAGCAAGTCGGAAAGCAATACGGTTCGATTTTCACGGCCCACCTGAATCTGGTTCAGGATCCCCAATTGCTCGAAGAGATCGAAGAGCTCATCCGTACGAAATACTATTCGGCCGAGTTCGCCTCCAGCCGAGTCCTCCGTCGTTACGCCAAGGTTTTCCAGAACCTGGGCGATAATTACATGGCACAGCGGGCAGCCGATATTTATGACATTGAAAAATGTCTCCTGCGAAACTTGCTGGGGGAAAGCCGCGAAGAATTAAGCAACATTGCTGCCCCAGTAATCATTGTGGCAAACTCCCTCAGTCCCAGTGAGACGGCGAATCTGAATCGGAAATTTGTGCTCGGCCTCGCGATTGAAACAGGGGGCAAAACCAGTCATACCGCGATTCTGGCCGGGGCTCTTGAGATTCCTGCCGTCGTTGGTATTGGGAACTTTCTGGCCGATGTTTCTGGTGGTGAAAATCTGATCATCGATGGTGATCGAGGTGAGATCGTCATTGATCCGAGCGAAGAGGCAGTTCACCAGTACCATGATACGATTGAGCGACGTAAGGGAGTGGTCAAACGGCTGCGCTCATTGAAAGAAGTTCCTGCACAGACTAAAGATGGTGTGCGAATTCAGCTTCTGGGAAATATCGAATTTCCCGAGGAAGTGAGCCAGTGTATTGATCGCGGAGCGGATGGAGTGGGTCTCTACCGAACCGAATTCCTCTATTTGAATCGGCGAGACGAGCCATCTGAAGAGGTCCATTACGAGGCCTATCGTCGGGTGGTAGGGGCGTTTCCCAACTCCCCAGTGATTATCCGGACAATGGATCTGGGGGCAGACAAAATGCCTTCGGCCCTGACATTTGGAGCCGAACCAGCCTCCAATCCGGTGCTCAGCTTGCGGAGTCTGCGGCTCAGTTTGAAAAATTTGCCATTGTTCAAAACTCAATTACGCGCTATCCTCCGAGCGGCCACTTTGGGTGATGTGCGAATCATGTTCCCGCTGGTCAGCACCATGATGGAGCTACGTCAGGCCAAGATGATTTTGGCAGACGTGGTTGAAGATCTGGAAGAGCAGGGGGTTGAATTCAGACGGGATGTGCCTGTTGGGATGATGGTCGAAGTCCCCTCCGCCGTCATGATGGCAGAGGAGTTCGCCCAGGAAGTTGATTTCTTCTCGATTGGGACCAACGACCTGATTCAATACACCCTGGCGGCAGACCGGGATGACCCGAATGTTTCCGAACTGTATCGGGCGGGAGATCCTTCCATTCTCCGCATGATCCAGCACGTCATCGATGTGGGAAAACGAAATGAAATTTCCGTGACGGTTTGTGGTGAAATGAGCACCGACCCGTTGTTCACTCCACTACTGATCGGCATGGGACTCCGGCAGCTTTCGGTGACTCCTCACATGATTCCCCGTCTGAAGGAACTGATTGGAAATTTCACCGTGGAAGAGGCTGAAGATATCGCCCGCCATGTGAAGCATCTGGAATTGGTCCGAACGGTAGAAAATTATCTGCGGGGAGAGCTGGCAAAGTTTGCACCCGACATGGCAATTCTCGAAGTCGAACAGGCTTAAGTTTCCATCACACATACACACAACAATACACATTCACACAACATTCAGATTCATTACTACAGACAATTTAGTGAGCCATTCAGTTCACTTTCTGAAACAATTCAATCTGTTTTCTATTCTTAACACGATCAAAACACAAATTCTTTTCACACACGAAACACTTAACAATTTACTGCTTGTCTGAGTCAGATCGGCCAAGATCACTGACAACGATTTTTTCCGATCTGGGATGGCGAGCAAAGGAGACTCGATAACAAGAGAAGTTTGCAGTCGCTCTTTTCAAGAGAGAGGGTCCTGTTTTTCTCTGTTCGATTTCTCTTATTTCAGGTTTACACTATTCAATTCAATTTGAGTCACAACATTTAGTGCATTCTCCGGAACGTACAACAACCCTGCCGGTTGCATTGGTCTTTTATGATCTGTGCGATCACGCTTGGGACTGAACACAAGTTTTTCAGGGCTCAGCAATCACCGGCAAGATTGTTACCAATTTTTTTCTTCCACTATGAAAGGCAGGTTCTTCAATTCAGAGCCAAACAACAGTTGGCTCGATTTTCTGGCAACTCTGCAAAACAGTCAGAACGGAAACAAGACGTTAGTCTTTTATTAACTTCTCAGCGCCTCCTCTGACGACTTTGCCTTTTTTCAAAATTACAGGCGAAAGCGAATAATCAATTCCTCCCTGGATACGTTGTCGTAAACAGCTCAATTTTTAATTGATCACGTTTGCCCGCAACCTCTACCTGGGAAATCAAAAGCCCGTAAACCAGACAGACCAGATCGTACGTATATTGAAGAACCTTTTGTCATCCTGATGAATTTCACATACCAGTTTGAAACAGGCCGGAACTTTGTGATCCCCCTGCGCAGACGGTGTGAAGTTCGCTTCAACAATACAGGCAGGACAGGAAGAAATATGGCTGGTCGCGATAGCGACGAGCGTTCGGTTCGAGAACCAGTCCAGGTTTTGTACGACTGGTCAGCCATCTATTCAGAGTGGCAAGGCTGGTTTAGAAACTTGGCTTACAAGACCGGTTTCGAACGGCTTACTCTCCGGGCAAACAAGCGGAATGAATGCACGAAATGTGACTCGCTTCAAAGGAAGTCACATGAAATCAGAAATGTTAATCAATGTACTTCAACCGGAAGAGAGTCGCATCGCGATTCTCGAGGATGGAGTACTGGAAGAGCTCTATATTGAGCGGAATTCCCAGGAGAACATTGTCGGCAACATCTACAAGGGGAAGGTGGTTAACATCGAACCCTCGATTCAAGCCGCCTTCGTCGATTTTGGAATCGGTCGCAATGGTTTCTTACATGTCAGCGATGTCGAGTTCCAGTACTACAAGCATCTCGTAGATGAGGATGCTCCCCCTCCCAAAGGGAAACCGGTGCGTGGACGTGGCCGTAAAGGTGGAGGCCCTCGCAGTGCTCCCCGCAATGGCAACGATCGCGGCATGCGAAACAAGCCTCCCATTCAGGAGATCTTCAAACGGGGAAGCGAAGTCCTCGTACAGGTCATTAAAGAAGGCATCGGGACAAAGGGACCGACCCTCTCGACCTACATCAGCATTCCGGGACGCTATCTTGTGTTGATGCCGGGATTGCAACGCGTCGGAGTCAGCCGAAAGATTGCCGATGATGATACCCGTCGCCGCTTGCGCAGCAGTTTGCAAGAGTTAGACCCTCCAGAAGGTTTGGGATTCATCATCCGTACTGCCGGGATTGACCGGAACAAGAACGATCTGAAAACGGACATGCATTACCTGCTGCGGTTGTGGAAGGTGATTGTCGGACGCACCAAAAAACAACAAGGGCCGGCCGATATCCACGAAGAAACCGACATGATCATTCGCACGATTCGGGATATCGTCACCACCGACGTCGATGCGATTTATATCGACGAACAATCCGCGTACGAGCGTGCGCGTGAATTTTTAAATCTGGTCATGCCTCGGCACGTGAATCGTTTGCATTTCTACGAAGGCCG
>JAGQQC010000569.1 GCA_020426395.1 Planctomycetaceae bacterium | reverse complement strand
ATACCGCTCAGGTAACGTGATGGTTCTTTACCAGGAACCTCTGTGACAACGTGCACCCTGGTTTTCCTCAATCCCTGAGTCCGTCTCCAGTCTTGGAGCACACGGAATTAAGCCTTTTGATATTAGCTACGATTTACAGCACTGACTCTCATCCCCCGGGCCACATGGCTACAACAGAACAAGGTTAATCTTTAGGTGATTTCATGGCCGATCTCAATTTCAACCTAGACCTCGAACTCGACAACGATCCCCAGCTTTACGAAATGTTCGTAGAGAACGCGACGGATCTGCTTGATCAGATCGAGTCGGATCTCCTCATTCTGGAGGAGAACGGCGAACACTTGGATAACGCTATCGTTAACAAGGTTTTTCGTTCCGCACACACGATCAAAGGTGACTCCGGTTTCATCGGTCTGAACAAGATCGGAAAACTGGCTCACGCTATCGAGAATGTGCTTGATGCACTTCGAGATGAACAACTCACTTCGTCTCCCGCCATTATTGATACATTATTGAAATCGTTCGACAAACTTCGTGACATGTGTTCGGATCCGATGGAATCTGAAAATACGGACATCGAAGGATTTGTTACTCGTCTTCACGGAATCTGGGGACCGAACGGTGAAGGTGGTGAAGCAGCTCCCGCGGAAACGACTCCGGCAGAGCCTGTTGCAGAAGCCGCACCCGCTCCAGTTGTTCCAGCCCCGGCCGCTCCGGCTCCTGTGCCTCCGGTAGCAGCCACACCAGCACCGGTCGCTTCTACTCCTAAACCAACCGAAACACCACAGGCCTCTTCCCGTCGCATCCCTCCCAATGCTCGAATTCTGGTCATTGACGACGATCCGACTATTGGTCGCCTCGTCCAGTTCTGGCTGGGTAAAATCGGTATCTGCTGTCACTGTGCCACCACGGCTGAAGAGGCTCTGGAGATGATGGCCAAACAGATGTATTTCATCGCCATCTGCGACATCAACATGCAGGGCTGTACTGGTATCGACCTGATTCCTCAACTCAAAGAATTGAATCCGGTCGTACAGTGCATCATGCTGACTGGGAATGCAAATACGGAAAACATCGTCGCTTGCATCGAAATGGGAGCCGTTGATTTGCTTTCCAAAACCAACGACTGGACGAGCATCATCCGTCCCGTCACCGATGCCCTCGAACGATCCGCCCGCTGGAGCACGCTGGTTAATAAAAAAATCCAGTAAAACCAGAAATCCAGCGTGACATCGCCTGAAAAACAACGCCCTGAATAGAGAAGCCCGGCTTTCTCTCTTCAGGGTTTTTTCATGGTTTTTTGCTGTTCAGGAAGGCAGAACGATGTCACAACGTATTTCTCACAGTTTGATTGATCCCTGGCTCGGACCTCGACTCAAAGCCCTTTATCCACATCTGCATATCCCCCGGCAATTTCCGCCGGAAGGAATTATCCTGGTCGGGCATCTCTTTGCCATCCTGGGAGGCATCGGTTTCGCCTTCGCCGCCAGTTTCTGGTGGGGAGGACTCCTCGCCGCCATCGGCGTATTCGGTAACCACCTGGCCGATTGTCTGGACGGCACCCACGCCCGTTCTACCGGACAATGTCGTAACGGAGGGGAACTACTGGATCACTTTACCGATCCCATCTCCTTCTGCTACTGGATGATCGGGATCTCCGGCGCCAGCGGACAGCTTGAGTTGGGCATTGCTCTGGTCCTCATCCTGATGGCTACCGCTGTACTCACCAACATCAAAGCCAAGATGATCGACGAATTCACACTGGCCACGATCGGTCCGACCGAATTCAAAACATTCCTTTGCGGATTCGGTCTATTCCTGGCCGGTTGGGGCTTGTTTCAAGGAACGGCTTTAATTCCACTCATCACCTTTTGGTTCGCGATCGGACTGGTGGGTGTTGGAATCATCCAACTGATCGTCAATTTGGTAACGGCTGTCAAAGAAGTGAATGCCAAAGGTGCCGCACCCGATACTTCCGAGTGGAACAACACTCGCGCCGCCTAATGCCAGGGATAATTATTTTTTCCGCACCACTTCCGCCGGTAACAACAACTGCTCCGGACTTCCCGCCAGATAGGGCGGAACAGTCATCAACCGAAAGTTTTGATTCGCGGACCGAATCGACCACAACTTCCCATCCAGTCCGACAGGGACGCGCACGCTGTAATAACTTTGCAAACGATCTTCGAGTAACAAAGCCTCACGCCCCTGAGGATCCAAAATCCGCCCCGTCCCTCCTCCGAGAAGACCAATGACCTCCGTCCCTTGGGGGACATAAAAATAATGATTCATCCGCAATTTGTACTGGGGGGGATTTTCCATGGAGGCGGAGATCGTGAAAGGCAAATCTGTTCCCCAACTAATGCGGGTCATATCCCCTCCATCGGTCAGTCGTAACTTGTACAACCCCGGTTCTTTCGCCAGTAACTTGACCTGATACTTTTTTCCATCGGGTGGAACAGATTGATCAGTTGCGATTAAGGTTTCATTCTCGCCCGTCTCGCTGGAACCACCGACTTTCCATAATTCGACCTTCACATT
>JAGQQC010000568.1 GCA_020426395.1 Planctomycetaceae bacterium | reverse complement strand
TCACTGCGACGAAGGTTTATGCTGATGCTACTTTTATCTCCCCTCTTTCTGTTTCAGAGTCTTCCATCCCATGTCAATTAAAGCCAAGTGTAGATTCTGTGAGAAAAGCTATACCTTAAAAGACCAACTTGCTGGTAGAAAATTCAACTGTAAACAATGCGGAAAAATTGTCCAGATTCCGTCAAAGTCTGTAACAGATTCACCCCCATCCAGTCAGCCAGACATCCCCAGGCGTCGCACGCATCAAGAATTTAGAAACGAGGGTTCAGCCTCTAAACGTCAGGCTACTCAAGCCCGGAACAATCAACCGCGCAAACTCCCTCCGCGACGAGAACCGCAATCTAGCAAGCAACCAACACCACCCCCAGCATCTCAAACCGACTGGTTCCGTATCTTACGACCAATACTGTTCCCTCGAAAGAAAACGGTACTGCTATTTACCTCTCTGGGTCCGATTATTGTATCGATACCGTTGGTGATCTGTGTGCTCTTGTACCAGAAGTTTGTAGAACCTCCCGAACGATCTCTGAAACCTGCCGGGCATGTTCAGCCAGAGCTATCCGATGAGGCGGGAGCACCATCCCCTCAAGAGACTTCAACACGAACTTCGAGTAAACCCCCTGTTTTTAACCGAGTCACGTATCAGAAACGCCGAGCCGCGTTCACTTCGAACCTGGAATACAAGGGACCTTCTCCGCAGGAATACGAAACCTTCAACACGCCCGCGGGTGTGGAAGAGGTTGTTTATGAATCTGAAGGTCTCGAACTGAAGGCCTGGGTCGATCGACGTGGTGCTAGCGAGGAAAAATCACCGGCTATTGTTTATTTCCACGGCGGTTTTGCAATCGCTCTCAGTTCCATCGAAGAAGCGTGCGCCCAATTTCGTGAAGCTGGTTTTGTTGTGATGTGCCCTACTCTCCGTGGCGAAAACGGGAATCCGGGGAACTTTGAACTCTTTCTCGGAGAAGTCGACGATGCCGCGAACGCCTGTCGCTGGTTAGCCCAACAGGACTACGTCGATCAAGATCGAATTTATACTTTCGGTCACAGCGTTGGAGGCGGGATTTCAACATTATTGAGTTTACAGGAAGATCTCCCCGTCGCTTATACCGGAAGTAGCGGAGGACTTTACTCAGTGCACACATTTTTTAGTTGGCGCGAGATTGTTCCTTTCGATTGGACATCTCAATCAGAAAAAAAGATTCGCATACTATCCGGTAACATCGCCGATATGCTGACACCTCACATCGCTTATATTGGCACGGAGGATCTCCCCTTTCATTCCACGATTTATGCTGTGCAAAACGAGAAGAAAAAAGACTCCTTTCTGACAGTCAGAAAAGTCCATGGAGATCATTTCACTTCATTCGATGTTGCGGTGAAAGAATATATCAAGCTCCTGAAAGCGCTTCCGAAATCGAGTCCTGCCCACACATCGGAACCAGAAACGGATCGAACAGGGAATCAGTAATCGAGTCCCATAATCGACTACTTTCCCCTCCTACCGCCTAGACACCTGGACACAAGTCCGGTACAGTGTTATTTTCACTTCAGCTTCTGAAACGTACCGGCGATATTGAATCATGTCCATTTTCTTTGAATGCCCCGATTGTCAGAAAGAGTATCGAGTCCGCGAGAGCTTTGCGGGGCGTCGAATCAATTGCAAAAGTTGCGGGTGCCCGATTGAGGTTCCCTCGTCCATTGACGAGGATGAATTTCTGGAATCTCTGCCCTCAGCGAGACGAAACCCTCGACCTTCAGAACAACCTGCTCGACGAAGTTCACCACGTCGATCAAAACAACGGCGGTCGGTCGCAGCGGATTCGTCCTCTTCCATCAGTACGCGAGCCAAGATTATTACATTGATAGTCGTTGGCGTCCTCTCGATTCCGGTCGGTTGTATTGGAATTGTGACGGTCTTCCTTCCCAATCCCCGAGAGATGGCCGATCTTCCCGCAATGGAATCGAACCCTGTTCCCTATTTACAGCGGCGCGCGGAATTGGAGACCAAGTTAAAGAAAAAGACAGTCGCTCCCCAGGAGTATGACCGCTTTAATGTTCCGCAGGGAGTGGAAGAGGTCACGTATGATTCCCAAGGTCTGTCGCTCAAGGCCTGGGTCGATCGCCGGGGTGCCACCCAAGAAAAATCTCACGCGATTGTTTTTTTTCACGGGGGCTTTGCCATTTCACTCAGTGATATCGAAGAGTCGTGCGCTCGATTCCGCGAGGCAGGTTACGTTGTCATGTGCCCAGCGCTGCGAGGCGAAAACGGAAATCCGGGTAATTTCGAACTTTTCTTCGGCGAGGTCGATGATGCGGCGAATGCCTGCCGCTGGCTGGCCAAACAGGATTATGTGGACCAGGATCGCATTTATACCTTCGGGCATAGTGTGGGCGGAGGGATATCGGCTCTATTAAGTTTGCAGGAAGATCTCCCCGTTGTTTGCACCGGAGGTTCTGGCGGTTTGTATTCCGAAGATGTGTTTTTCGATTGGATCGACATCATGCCGTATCGAAATTCTGATGCGGAAAATAACGTTCGAGTTCTAGTGGG
>JAGQQC010000567.1 GCA_020426395.1 Planctomycetaceae bacterium | reverse complement strand
CACACATCATGCGGGCCATCTCGACCAGGTTTGTCGATTTACTGACCGATTTAACATTGCGTGTCATGTGCTTTTCAACGGTGTCATTGAGATCAATCTGAGGGCCCTGCTCGGCCGCTTCAATCATTTTCCAAAGCGAAGGCCAGTCGGGGTATGATCCAATCGCGGGGGATTTCAATTTGCTCTCGGGCACCTCGTACTCGACGATATCGGAGAAAGAGAGAATGCCGACTAATTCCCCCGCCTCGTTGATTACGGGGGCACCACTAATGTGCCGTTCTTGTAGTTTATGTAAGGCGTCTGCCAATGTTTCCGTCGTGCGAAGTGACAATACGTCACTCGTCATTACATGAGAAGCGTGTAAAGTTCCCAGACGTCCCGGCAGACCTAACATAAGGCTCATTCCAATGTGGTTCATATCGTAAGTTGAAGAAGGTCATCAAATGACCCCTTCATTTTACACAGTTCCGTTTTCATGAACCAGTCGGCGGTATCGGGCCAGGGCCATCAAGGGGAAGTAGTTTCGATATTCGTGATACCGAAGATAGAAAACACGTGGGAAACCGGTGCCGGTGAACTGAGTTTCTTCCCAGGTCCCATCAGCTAGTTGGCGGTCAAGCAGATATTGAATTCCCCGGGCCACAGTTGGCGAACCAACTTGGCCAGCAGCCAGCAGCCCCATTAATGCCCAGGCGGTTTGCGAGGGAGTGGTCGGGCCGGTCCCTTTCAAAGTTGGATCATCATAACTGGCGATGGTTTCACCCCATCCACCATCCTCCTGTTGACGCTCCTTGAGCCATTGGGCCGCTTTAATGATTCTGGCATCGTGAGTCGGGACTCCGATTTCTGTCAAACCGACAAGGCATTGCCAAGTACCATAGATGTAATTTACTCCCCAACGCCCGAACCAGGTGAAGTCCCGTTCCTGGTTTCTCCAGACATGATGGAGGGCCGATTTCACGGCGGTGTGGTTACGCGAGATATTCAGAGTGGCGAACATTTCCAGCATCCGGCCCGTCAAGTCGACAGTGCTCGGGTCGATCATGGCGTTATGGTCGGCGAAGGGGACTTGCGTATAGATGTCGCGTGTATTGTTCGGGTCGAAGGCTCCCCATCCTCCATCTTTCGACTGCATCGCGAAAACCCAACGACATCCTCGGCGCAAGGCATTAAGAATAGGGGTCAACCGCTCGATTTGTGTGGTCGCATCAAAGATGTCACTCGCGCGTGTGGAGACTATCGCGGAAACTTCTTTATCAATTTCATGCGGGCTCCAATCGTCGAGTAGCAAATCGGCTGACCATTGACCGACATTGTTTTCCGGCAGCGACCGGCAAAGCGCCATTAATACCATCGAGGTATCGTCGGTGTCGGGATAGAACTTGTTATTGAATTCAAAGTACCAACCACTCGGTTCGATCTCTTTGACATTCTCTGCCCAATCTCCGGGAGTGCGAACCTCCTTCGAGAGCAACCAGTCCACCGCTTTCCGCAAAACGGGATGATCGGGAGAGACATGCGCTTCCCGCAGCGCGATCGTCGTGATGGCTGTGTCCCAGACGGGGGACTTACAAGGTTGCAGACGGAGTGTTTCTCCTTCATAAATTTTAAGCCGGTCAAGTTGTGTATGGCATTCACGGACTTCGGAGGAATCCTCTTTATAACCCCGGCACCCGAGCGCGATAATACTCCAGATGATCGGAGGAAAAATCGCTCCCAAACCGTCGCTGTCTGCGAAACGGTGGATCATCCATTCTTCGGCCTTGCGGGTGGCAACGGATTTAAGCGGTCGCAGGTGTAACCGGTCGATCCATTTCAGGCAGCGGTCTGTGAATTGAAAGAAGCGATGCCAATCGAATCGGCTTTTCTTGCCTGGTCCATCAACGACGGTTGATTTCGGCATGCTTGCTGGAAGTTCTTTCGCGCTCTTTACGAAGATCTCATCGATATGATAATTCTCGTCCAGTATTCGGACGGGTTTGTCATTCCAGATGATACTGAGCGGGACGACAATCGTGCGGGACCAGGCGGACATATCGTAGATGTTGAAGGGGAACCATTTCGGAATCAGCATCAGTTCAGGAGGAACGGCGGGGCACTGTTGATACGTGAGAATTCCGAGTAAAGCCATGTAGAAGCGAGTGAAGCTGTTCATCTTCTCCGCACCACCGGCGGCGAGGATGGCTTCCCGTGCTCGCTTCATCAATTCTGAGTCGGGAGCGTGTCCCGCAATTTTCAACGCGAGGTAAGCCTTCACCGAAACGGAGACATCTGTTGGCCCTCCCGGATAGGTGGCCCAGCCTCCCTCTTCTGTCTGCTGGGCTGCGATATACCTGGCGGCCTGTTCGACATCCTTGGATTTTTCTTTGCCAAGATAAGTGAGGAGTAGGATGTACTCCGATTCGAGGATTGTGTCCCCTTCCAGTTCTCCAACCCAGTATCCTTCAGCGGATTGTTGCTCGAAGAAATAATGGCAACTTTTCACGACCGCGTTATTGAGCTCTTCAGGCTCAATTTCCGGGGCATTCTGCTCCGGGATCTCCTGCCAGAGTGCG
>JAGQQC010000566.1 GCA_020426395.1 Planctomycetaceae bacterium | reverse complement strand
GAGCGGGATTGAATTTCCCGCCAGACTCTTCCGACTTGTTCATCGATTTCCCGAATTCGGGCTGCTCCGAAAATTTCCAGTAGATCCTGCTGTTGATCAATCTCAAGTTGCGCAAATAATTCGGGCTGCGACATGATCACCAGCCACTCGGTCAGCATCTCCTCAGTGGGTTCCAGCCCTTCCTCTTCGGCAACTTGTTCGATCCATGCGATGGCAGGGATTTCGAAGGAACTTTCGCCAATCCCCTTGAGCCAGAGCAGAGAGTCCCCCGCAGTCGCCGACTGTCTGATCGTTTCGACTCCTGCATCGATTAAAGCGACGAGTGCCCCCTCATCTCCTTCACCGATCTGGTTCCAATGGTGTTCAGACAAGAATGGAACCCGATGATCTTCTGCCGCACCTTCCGCCAGCAGGTTGACTTCAACCGGAAAATCATTGAGCAGGTCAAACAAACTGGCTTTATCAGGAGATTTCCCGGTAAGACTTCGAAAGCTCCCATCCCACCAGGCGTGAGAGGTGACCTCTGGATTGACCGTTTCGACATAACAACGGTCAAAGATCGTGGATTGTGTCGCAATGAGATCAAAATTCGGTGTGGGAAGCCATAAGTTGCCGTAACAACCCAGCCAGTGTAGGGAAAGTTGATCAAAACTGAGAACGACGATTTTCATTCAGTGATTAATTGATGTGAGAAAGGAGAAACAAGGCGGAGAAAAGAACGCATTTTTCAAAGAAGAGGCTTCCTCGTCCAATCGGGTTCCGTTTTAATGGAGAAAAATGCCTCAAACACTCAAAGTCCAGATCATCCTAAAATGATTTCACGCTTCCGACTAGTCACAACTTGTTCTCTCTCGCTGATTCTCTGCTGGATGGTCACAGAAAACAGGCTCCTGTCTGATGATGCCCTTTCCAATCACAACGTGAAAACACATCGTCTACATAGCGAGTCACAACGAACCGAAACGGTCGTGCATGTATTGGTGCCTGACCATTTCGATGCAGAGAAAACATATCCCGTTCTTTACATCTTACCCGTCGAACCCGGAACAGGGACGCGTTGGGGAAGCAGCCTGCAGGAATCGATTAAGGAGAACCTCGCCAACCGTTTCGAAATCATTTGCGTCTTTCCTACGTTCAGTGATCTCCCCTGGTATGCTGAGCATCCCACCGATTCCAAACTGCAACAGGAAACTTATTTCATTAAAGAGATCCTGCCGCTTGTCGAAAAAGAGTACCCTGTTTCGAGAAACAGCGTAGACCGATATCTGGTCGGTTTCAGTAAATCGGGCTGGGGGGCCTGGTCACTTCTGTTGCGCCACCCCGAACTGTTCCACAAAGCGATGGCCTGGGATGCCCCATTAATGCTGGATCATCCCGGGCCTTATGGAACGGAACCAATTTTCGGAACGGAGGAAAACTTCAAAGAGTATCAACTGACCGAATTACTCAAATCGAATCGTAAAACGTTTCAACAGCAACCCCGTCTTTATCATTGGGGTTACGATGCCTTCCGTATGCAACACGAAGCTATGAACAAACTGCTTCAACAGTTAGAAATCAAGTCCGTCTATCGGGATGGACCTCAGCGGAAACATCACTGGGAAAGTGGTTGGCTGGGTGACGCCGTCGAACTGTTATTGAAAACGGATTAACTCCACGCATACGGTTTCTGCTGACGAAATCCATTAATCTTTAGCGTACCATCCTGGAAGATTTCGAGAGACGAATAACTGTTATTCTCCATCCCCGACCCTTCAATCATTGCCGCCAGCACACAGTAATGGATGCCGTTCAACTCGACATGTTCATTCTTGTGGCTATGCCCCTGAAAAACCGCCTGCACTTTGCCCGATTCTTCCAACACTTTTCGCACAGCAGGACTATTATTAACCCCATAGTGGTTCTCAACATCCAGACGCTGGTGGGTAAAGACAATCGTCGGTTTATCGGTTTCGCCAAGATCGCCTTTTAACCATTCCAGTTCGGCAGTGGGAATATAGGGAGCGGTCCAATCGTAGTTCTTGCGTCCATAAGGAACTTCGTCCGGACGGAAACATGCATCCAGAATAATGAAATGCCATCCTTTGTTATCGAACGAGTAATACGACTTTTCTTTACCGACTTCACCTAAGAATTCGTCCTTTGTCAGCGTGTACACACAATGATTGCCGAGAACATAATGGCGATCCTCGGTCACTTTGCTCAGTTTTTCATTGATCGTTTTGAGATACCCCAGTTCCTCCTCGACTGTCTCAGCAGCATCGACAATATCTCCTAACTCGACGAGAAAATCCGGCTTCAGCTCCTGATATTTCTTCGCTGCTTCATCAAATTTATCGAGTGTTTCGCGATAAAATCGAGTCCCGCGCGGTTCCTTATCGGCGTAATGCATATCGGTCAACAAGGCGATGCGATGCGTCGGTTCACTGGAGACAGTTTCATCCTGCCCCCAAAGTAGCGTTGATCTTCCAATCACCTGGCTGCCCAACAGGATAAGAGAGCCGTTTAGTAAAAAAGAGCGACGGTTGTAGGTCATCTGTGAAGGTCGTCCTTATC
>JAGQQC010000565.1 GCA_020426395.1 Planctomycetaceae bacterium | reverse complement strand
CGTCGTTTTTTGGCCAACGGGGTGGGTCCTTCGAGAATACGAGTGCGAATTCCATCTGCAAAAGCCGCAACTGGTCGCCGTCCGGAATCTGTCTCGGAACGGTACTCCAGTGCCGGATTCTCTCTAATTTGGGGGAAATGTCAAACTATACCGATTATAGCGGTTTTGCGAATCAACTGAAGGGTAGGGGTAGTAAGGATTCGTGTGAAACTTTGACAGGTGTTTGGGTTGTAACTGATGCACCGGCTGTCCCAATGGAATCAGGGGAGTAATCCCTATCGGACGTACATAATGATTCACTGATTGAATCGCTACCAGCCGAATAATTGAACATCCCGGAACCTCTACGGTCCAGTTGCAGGTCGTATGCCCGTTCGGAGCAAACTGGCAATGACCGGACCTCGTTAAAAATTCTCCGGGACAGTTAAGGCAGGAAGGAGTATTAACATGCCTCATTTAGAAATCAAAGTGGCTATGCTGACAGGGATGGTCCTCAGCCTCTGGTCATTAACGTCGCAGGCGGCGGATCAAATTGTGTACCGCCCCTCTCAACCCGTTCCCGTTTCTCGTATGCATACGGTTTCGCAACCGATTCCTCATCAGATTGATGGCGATCCCTCGCAAATGGGCGGGGCTTATACTGCGGAGAATGGATATCCCTATCTCAACGCTCCGTTGTATTCAGCACCCTCACCTTATACTCCCGCATACGTTGGCACATCGGTAATCACAAACCAGGCTTTCGATCCTCATGAAATGTTGTATCCACATCGGTACCGTGCCATGTACGGACCATACAGCTACAAAGTGAAGGGTGGTTGGGTTGTGACTCCGTTTGGGGTTCATTCTGAAGAACACTGGAAACTTCAGGGAACGATGGTGGATGTGAAATACCACAGCAAAATCAGCCCCTTCGCCGGTTTTCGTCCCAAGTGGATTCATTAGTACGAGAGGTGAAACTTTGACACTGTGAGAAATGACTGAATGAGGTTGCAAGATCACAATGCAGCTCAGTCTGAAAAGTTTCTCCGAGTCTTTCTGCGGTCATGTTCCACAAAGTGCTAGTCACTCGAAAGAGGTCATGAGCAGAATTGACTTGAATCCCGTGCGAAGTGACACATGCCTGATTCGATTCAAAAATAAGCAGACATTTCCTCCTAATAATGAGGTAGAGGTATAAGTATCATGTATATCAAACAAACTTTTGCAGGAGCACTCGCGCTTCTGACTATGGTAATGCTTTATTCTTCTGCCAATGCAGAGAACAAAGCGGGTGTCGTTCGAATTAGTGATCAGAGAGGTTCGTCAGTTCAGCAAACCGGGTTTTCAAACCAGGTTCTTCCGACCTCTTCCTGTAGCGAATGTGGAACATCCTCTGGGTGCTGCTCAACAGAAGTTCCTGATTGTGGATGTCCTGAAAGTTGTAGCACTGCTTGCCCTGAATGTCCGTCTGACTGTTGTACCGATTCCTGTGCCAGTTGCGATTCCTGCACTAGTTGCGACTCTTGTTCAATTCAAGGCAGTTGTGGCTGTGGCGATGGATGTGGCAGCGGCTGCGGTTGCGGAAATGAGTGTGGCTGTGGTAACGGTTGCGGCTGCGATGGATGTGGTGACTGCGATTCCTGTTCGGGAGACGCCTTTCACCGAGCCAGTTGTAAATTCATGGCTCGTAACCAGGCACAAAGCCGTGCATTAGCCAATCATCTATCACATAGTATCGATCGTGGTTTCCGCCAGGCTTTCGTCGAAGGAAATAGCCACTGTTACTTCATTCCGGAAGGAAGCGGAGGTAAGGGGACCCCTCTCGTCGGTTGCTATAACATGATCTATTCTGCAAATCCCATGTACTTCGATCAACGGGATGGCGGAGTTTACGCTGCTCAAGGGTACGGCATGCCTGTATCGGTTCCGCTCGCACCTAATGTGAAGCAGATGTACAACTACAGTTGGGGAGTTCCTTCCAGTCGATTGACTCGTATCTCCCGCGTCGTTCCTCCGTATGGTCCGTAAGTTATTAGTGATAACGTGAGTTATTGGAAAACTTAAACCGAACGATCAAGTGTGACTTAGAGACAAAATTCATTCTCATGGGAGTAGACAGGATTAGTACCATGAAGACAATTCAATATCCAAATCGATTTCTGTTGGCAGCATTGGCTGTCGCAGCGATCGGAATGATTTCAACCGCTTCGGCAGATGAAGGTGTCGCCCGCATTGCCGACGGACAATACTCTGGAGAACCTCAACTTCTCTCTTTCGAGGGCTCTTCAGTTGAATACGGTGGTTATGTTGATGGAGGCTGTCCCAACTGTAATTACGGGGAAGCCTGTGATTCTTGCGAAGGTTCCTGCCCGAAAGATGGCTGCTGCAATAAATATCCGCCAGATGCTGGTTGGGGCCGCCCGATTCGTAACTACATTCAGCGTGTTCCAGTAAGCTACTTGAAACGGTGGCCAGATTCCGTGAGCGGAATTAATCATCCGGGACCGATGAAAACCTTCCCGATGGTTTATCAACCGACAGATACCACCCAGCTTGGCTTCTATTACCAACGCGTTCCTA
>JAGQQC010000564.1 GCA_020426395.1 Planctomycetaceae bacterium | reverse complement strand
GCGGGTCACCTTATAAGCTCAGTAAATGCGGAACCTCTCTGCAAATCAGGCGGATATTGAATTCACGCCTAAGCGGGTTTCCAAATGACGCTCGTTTCGATGGTGATGAATCAGGTCTTTCATCCAGGTGTGCAAATCGTGTTTTAACCGGGCGATTGTCTCTTGCTGTAATCCGCGCGTGACCAGTTCTGTCCGCAATTCGCGCAGCTTGACATAGACCTGGTGCTTTTCTGAGAGAAGTGAATCAAACTCATCCCGATGATATTGAAAATCGCGCTGATTCAAATGGAGGTACTGCCCACTTTCCGCCAGATCGAGTTCCCGAGGCAACGTCGTCAGCAATGTATCGATAATGGCCGTCATCCAGGTGAGATTGGATTGATCCAGTTCCTCTTCCAACACATCCCTCAGGTCCCCCAGCAGGATGTATTCGAGCGTACGATAATTGTTCAACAACTGAGTTTTAGCATCGATACCAGTAGCCATGACCGTCCCTCAACTCGGGAAACACCGGAAGCGAGCAGTCCGACTACATTTGATGAAGAACCCGGACTGAAACAAACCCGGCAAGGACAAATTCGTCCCAACAAAGAAATGGTAAATAACCGCAGGATAGCCGGCTTCGCTTCCTCTATTTTATGTCGCGATAGCAGCACTAAGTTGACTTGGGAAGCCAGTTGACCGGAATTCTCCCGGGCATACCTCAAGCTTAGTGAACAGGATCCCGGCTGTCAAAAAAATTGACCGGAAGTTTCCCCTTATCAGAAACAGGAGAAAAAAACCAGGAAATCTATTGACCCGCTCAAATTGATTCGACTTCCTCAGGTTTATTCACCTGAAATCCGCAGATCAGGATACCGAGTTCATACAAAATGAGCAGCGGAATCATCATCGCGATCATGCTTTGTGGGTCAGAAGGAGTCATCACCATGGAGACAATCGAGATGATCAAAATTGCCATTCTTCGTTTTTCACGATAAGTTTCAACGGTACAAATTGAAAGACGTTCCAGAAACAACATTACCACAGGCAATTGGAAACTGACCCCAAACATCACCGGCAACATAATTGCAAAGCTGATCCATTCCCTCAGAAAGATTTGAGCCGTAACGCCCATGGACTCGTTGAAACTGAGCAGGAAGGTCAACACAAACGGGAGAACCACATAAAAGCAGAACACGACTCCGATGAGAAAGAGGCCGACACTGAACGGCAGATAATAATAGACATATTTTCTTTCAGAAGGATACAACCCGGCCGCGACAAATAACCAGAGTTGGTAGAGAATCCAGGGACTACTTAAAACGATGCCAGCGACAACAGAGACTTTTAGATATACAAGGAAAGCCTCATGAACTTCACGCGTAACCGGTTCAGCCTGCTTTTCAATGACCTGTGCTAGCGCTTTCTGCTGACTGCGCAAAGAATGGAGTTCTTTGAACAAATCGGATTTAAGTCGTAGTTCAATCTCTTTATCTGAATCGACTTCACTTTCGGGAAACTGCTCGGGGGCAACCTCGTGTAAGACAGGCGCGAGATCTTTTATCTGGACTTTGACGTTGATGATATTCTTCGGAACAGCGGCACTCTCTTCTGTCTCGTCTGTCTGTTCATTCTCCGATTCAGAAGTTTCTTCCTGACTGAGTTCTTCGGCAATCTTCTCCTCGTCTTCAGTCGTCTCGTCACCAAATTCCGGATCGGCGTAATGTTCCCGGAGTGCAGCTTTAATTGGCTCACTGATATATTGCACCAGTTCCTGTCCATAAAAGAACGTGACGCAACAGGCAAGTACAAGACCAATGAGTGCCCGGATCAGATGGATCCGGAGAATCTCCAGATGTTCCCCAAAGGACATCGAGGATTCTTCAAACAGGTCTTTCGATTTGGCCATGTCTATTTCCCGAAACTAAAAACTTTCCTGTGAAGGAACAGTCAGGTTGGTGTAGCGAGGAAGGAGTTTTGTGAAACAAACGAATAAGTTACTCTGCTTGCTTCGCGGATAGTGGAGGGCGATGATTCGACCTAAAACAAACAAGCCTTTCGGGGAACCATTCCTGGGGAGTGCACGGATTGTTTTCCGAGAGGGCTTAATAAATAGGAACCAAATCAGACAGCAGGTAAGTCAACAGGGGAGGAATCCACCTGAGTTGAGCAATTGGTCCTCATTCACCCGGTAAGGAAACAGTCGTCTGCTTTTTTACTAACAAATTCAGCAGCATTCGGGTTCTCGATTGAAAACCAGAGAGACTGTAAACGGGGCAAGCGTGTCCACCGGATCGGCCACTTCCTCATTAGCTGGAAACAGCCCGCTAGCAGACGATATCACTCTACTCTCCTCACCCCCTCGCTGTCAATTTGGTACACCAGGATCCTGCCTGATTAGAGTTATTTATGAGGTTCTGAAATGGATCGCAAGCCACCCGGTTATAATAGATCATCATCATCAAACTCAGGGGGTGGATCGGACTTCAATCGCTTCGCACGATCCATGTTTCGGCCCAGGATGAAGTAAAAGACGGGGGATAGGAATGCGAGACCCAAGCCGAAAGTCAGCGGTTTTTCAA
>JAGQQC010000563.1 GCA_020426395.1 Planctomycetaceae bacterium | reverse complement strand
GTGGCACTGTGTGGTCGGCGGAAAAGTCAGACGTCGTCGCGGACGCCAAAGGGGAACTCATGGTGGTAACTCTCATCGAACGCCGGATCGGTTTCGATCACGCTCCGGAGGGAAGGCGTAGCCGCCGCCCGAGGCAGCACGCACAGATCATTCTAAACGTTTCCGACCGCGCAGGGCGGACTTGAAACCAACAGGTCGTGCGTCAGGGCGCTACCATCGCAACAAAAGGGAGGCGTCCACCATGGCCAGTCGATACGCGGGAACGGTTCGCGCGCCAGAGTTTCCACCCGGCTCGGACTGGATCGGTCCGCGCCAAAGTTTGCGCGACTTGCGTGGCAAGATCGTGCTCCTTGATTTCTGGACCTACTGCTGTATCAACTGCATGCACGTGGTTCCAAATCTTCACGAGCTTGAACGGCGGCATCCGGATGAACTGGTCGTCATCGGGGTTCATTCGGCAAAGTTCGACAACGAAAAAGTTTCGGACAATATTCGGGAAGCGATCATCCGTTACGAAATCAAACACCCCGTGCTGAACGACCCTGACATGATCATCTGGCGAAAGCTCGGTGTCCGGGCCTGGCCGACACTCATTCTGATTGATGCGGAAGGCAACGGCTGTTTACTCGCTTCGGGCGAAGGCAACCGGGAAGTGATGGACAAATACGTCGGCGAACTGATCGAGTACCACGCGGCCCGCGATCAACTCGACCGAACTCCGATCGACTTCGAACTGGAACGGGAGAGCGAACCAGCTACTCCTCTCAAATATCCGGGTAAACTTCTCGTTGACGAACAGAACAACCGGCTCTTCATTTCGGACAGTAATCATAACCGGATTGTCATCTCTTCATTGGATGGCAAGTTGATCGACGTCATCGGCACGGGAGGACTGGGAGCCCAGAACGGCGCTTATGATCAGGCCACGTTCGACCACCCGCAAGGGATGACCTTGGACGGAGAAATCCTGTATGTCGCGGATACGGAAAATCACCTGATCCGCACAGTTGATCTGAATCAGAAACAGGTGAAGACATTAATAGGAACCGGCGAGCAATCTCGATATCGCTCCAAGGGGGGGAATATCGAGACCACGGCGATCAACAGCCCCTGGGCATTGGAGATTCACAACGGAATTCTCTATATCGCGATGGCGGGGCCTCACCAAATCTGGAAACACAAATTGGGTGAGCAAACGGTCGACGTCCACGCCGGTTCAGGACGAGAAGACATCGTCGATGGCCTACTCGATATTTCAGCCTTGGCTCAACCCTCGTCTCTGAAATTACATAATGGCTACCTGTTCGTGGCCGATTCGGAAGGTTCTTCCATTCGGCAAATTGCCACAGACCCTGCTGGTGAAGTTCACACAGTCCTCGGCACCCACGACCTTGAATTCGGGCAATCTCTGTTCGCATTTGGGGATCAGGATGGGGCAGGAGGCAACGCTCGACTTCAACACCCTCTGGGACTCGTCTTCAAAGGGGACACATTGTATGTCGCTGACAGTTACAATCATAAAATCAAGGAAGTCAACCTGGTCAATTACCGAAGCAAAGGGGAGCCACTAGTCAAATTGAGAGACTCCGCTGAGGATTCGGCTTTAGTTGAAGGAATCGCCACCACCCTCATCGGGAATGGAAAAGCGGGTAACTCACTCGATCCACTGCAATTATCAGAGCCAGCCGGACTCGCTGTAATCGGAGATGATTTGCTCATCGCGGATACGAACAATCATCGAATTGTCCGTTACAACCTTTCATCCGAAAAAGCGACGGAATTTGTGGTCGAAGGTCTCAACCCTCCTGAACCACCGAAGTCCAGCGAGAGCAACGAGCTTGCTGAAAGCGATGCCAGCCCACTCGAACCCGTAACAGTTCAGGCGGGAACAGAGGTAACGATCACATTTAAGGTCGATCTCCCCGAGGACTACAAGCTAAATAAGTTGTACCCCGCATCAGTTGTGCTCAGTTCAACCAACGAGAAGCTTCTCGCCGCCGAGGTCCTTGGTAAACGCCAGAAGCCCGAATTTCTCTCCGATACAGAACTCCAACTAGCTGTACCCATAACAGCAGAGGAGGGAACCGGTGACCTGACGGTACAAGTTCGGTTCGGCTATTGTCGCGATGGCAAGGGGGGGCTTTGCAAACTGAATTCCTCGGTGGTGAAAATCCCCGTGACCAAGAGCGGAGCCAGTGACCAAAAGTCCATATCAGTCCCTGTAACTGCGAAATAGTCTCCCGGATCGCCCGATCTCATGGGAATACTCAGACGAATGACGCTTTTTCCCAATTAAGGCCATGGGGGTCGTTTGACGGGTTCCGGGCATTCGATTACGATGCCCCTCCTGCTAATGAGCAGGAAAGTTTGTACTTAAAATCCGTCCACTGGGGCGGGAATCACTTTTTTCTATTTTCCCAATGGCACTAGTCAGAACGGTCTCCGACAGACAGCGAGACTGTGCTGCCCCTGCGAACTCTTGTTTCGTTCATGGAAATGAGTTCGGAAACCGGCAGCCGACAGCCAGAACAGGAGCAATGACCTTATGTCTGAAATTGTTGTTAAAGATATCCTCGAA
>JAGQQC010000562.1 GCA_020426395.1 Planctomycetaceae bacterium | reverse complement strand
TTACCGGTGGATTGCGAAGTCGCCCCGGTAAAAGAGCCTTTTTCATGCCCGAAGAGTTCACTCTCCAGCAAACTTTCACTGAGAGCCGCGCAGTTCATACAGACGTACGGAGCCCGGTTGCGCCCACTCGCCGCATGGACGGCTCCGGCCACGAGTTCCTTCCCTACCCCGCTCTCTCCCCGGATAAGGACTGTCGCATCCGTCGGACCGATCCGCAGGATAGTTTTTCGCAGTTCTTCCATTACCCGGCTATTGCCGACCAGTTCGTTTTCAATCTGCAACTGTTTCTTAAGGGAGAGATTTTCCGTCCGGGCTCTTTCCAACCCGACTTCCAACGAGTCCCGCTCCTGGAGTTTATCGAGTACCACACCCGTTTGATCTGCAATCGCCAGGGTGAACTCCAGATCGTCCGGAGTCATCTCGTTATCCGGGTCGGTCGAGTAAAGGTGGATGAGTCCATACACAAATTGTTCTTTACAAATCGCGGCGCAGATCAGGCTTTGAGCCCGAATTTTGCCCAGATGGTCTCTGGTAGAGAGTTTGCTATCGTCATCAATGTCTCGTCCGAGAACAGCTTCTCTATCCGTCAGAACAAGACCGGCCAGATAATCGGAAACCATCTGATAGGAGAAATTCGATTCTGAACGGCTAACAATCTTGGTTAGCTTATCTGGCCCTGGGGATTCAAGAACCGGCTCCGGCAATAACAGAATCGCTCCCTGATCGGCCGAAGTATTTTCAATCGCGTTTTTCAGGGTGATAGAGCAAACTTCCTGAACCGAGCGGGCCGTTCCCATGTTCAAGGCAAGCCGATACAGGCTGGCCAATTCGCGGCTGGCTCGGTCGCGCATCAATTTGCTGCTGGCGGTTGCATTCCGGTATCGGGATTCCCGCTGCTTCTTCAAAATTTCGGGACCGAATTCAGATGTGCCACTCGTATCAATTTTCAAAGTAGGCACGGTATCAGCGACATCGCTACGAGGTTTTTCATCCAGAAAAGGGAACCCGAACGAAGAATCAAGCGAGTCGGAAATATCCAATGTAAAACCAAGCTGGCATTTCCCGATCTGGATCAATGATCCCTGTACCAACTCTTTATCTCCCTGGACTTTGACTCCGTTGACCAGCGTACCGTTGCGGCTGTTCAAATCTCGAAGTACCCAACTGTCTCCTGAGCGGAAGACCTCACAATGACGGCGACTGCAGATTTCATCATCAACAACGATTTTGTTGGTATGAGCCCGTCCGATCGTCATCACCTGTCCGGGCGTAATTTTATACGTGTCGCGCCATTCCCGATTGGAACGCGCGACAAGGTAGGCCACATCTTCTTGAATTGCGGTATCCTGGTTGAAATCTGCTTCGGCAGGATCGGACATCATCGAAAAACCCCGGAACCCTATACAGAGCCCAATTGTTCCTTTGTACACAAACAAACCTGGTAACAACGCTCAATTAGCACTGCGGTGACAATCGATTCGCAACGGGTATTTGTTCGATCCGTCACTTTCGAGAGTGGCAATGAAAAGCAAGACCTGTTTCGCCAGTCGATCAATGAATTCTATGCACCAGCTCTATCTGGCCCAATGTCTGCTTGAGGAATTAGGGAGAAGTCTGACAAATTCGATTTGGCCCGTAATCAATGTCATACTCCCTGTTTATAAACAATATAGGGATCAAGTGCATCCCTTGAATCTCAGGGATCGGTACAATTTTCAGCTTCGGGAAGGACTTTGGCAGCGAGACTTGCTCCCCGGAAATCTTATCAGGCAGGATAAACGAGTACAAAACCGAGACGCATTGACATAAAATGCCTGTTTTCTGATACTTTTGCAGGAACCGAAGGCTTCTCCCTTTCCCGTCTACTCTATTCATTCCGTAAAGTACAAAGCTGTTTTGTCGCTTTCTGGTAGCACAACAATACAAATATGAATCCCACACAATTATCGATTCCCAACCAGGAAGCGTTGGCAGACTACACACAGGAAGTCGCCTTTAAGGCCAAACTAGCCTCACGTCATCTGGCCGAGTTGACCGGCAATCAGAAATCGGCCTGGTTACAGGAACTCGCCAGCTTGATCAAATCCCGTACACCGGATCTGATCGCGGCGAATAAACTCGATATCGAAAAAGCTCCCGAATATGGTTTGAACAGTGCCGCCATTGATCGGCTCCGATTAACCGACGCAAGGCTAGAAGGAATTTCCGACAGCCTCCTGCAGATTGTTGGCCTAACCGATCCTGTCGGTGAGGTAATTCAAAGCCAACTGCGTCCTAATGGAATCCGCGTTACGCAAGTTCGAGTTCCGCTGGGCGTCGTTTTCTTCATCTACGAATCCCGTCCCAACGTCACCATTGATGCGGCCGCTTTGTGTGTGAAAAGTGGAAACGCCGTCATTCTTCGTGGTGGGAAAGAAGCCTTCCACAGCAATATGGCCTTCTACAAAATTTTGACGGAAAGCCTGGAAAACCAGGGGTTACCGCGGGATGCCGTTCAACTGGTCGAAACAACCGATCGAGATGCCGTGGGACACTTTCTCAAGTTGCACGAGTCGATCGACGTAACGATCCCCCGCGGCGGGCGTTCTCTGATTGAACGAGTGAC
>JAGQQC010000561.1 GCA_020426395.1 Planctomycetaceae bacterium | reverse complement strand
CCGTTGAAGATTCCTCGCCCGGTTTTGGCTGAGCTTTCTTTGCTTCTGTTGTGCTCTTATCAGGTGTTGTGATCGTTTCTGGTTCCCCTGCGAACAGGGCCGAGGTTTCCGAGATGATCAGCAGCAGAAAAGCAACAACACCGAACCAACCTCGGTACAGTTGGGTGTCAGCTTTCCGGTTGTCATCACGGAGTATTCGAGCTATTCGAAAGGAACAGATCATGATGTCCTGCAGCTAAGGCGAAAGAACATGAGTCGATAGAGAAGTGAGCTGCGTCCTGCCAGGAAATGTTAATTTCAGAACGTATTTTATCCATGCCCTACCTGTCCAAGTTCAAGAAGCAGCTTCTGAACCAGTTTTAGAGCAGGTAGTCCGGGATGAGTTTGTTGATTATTAAGTATAGGATGCCTGATGTTCAGGCGAATTGCGAGAGTTAAATCTTTTTCAGAAGGGCAGAATTTTGCTTATTTTGACTCGACGCTTTCGAGGACGCCTAAATGATGAGCACCTGAAGCATACCTGATGCGCAATGATTGCCCCTGGCTGCTTTCTTTTTGAGCAGGACTGCTTTAATCAAATTATTGTCAAATACTCATTTTTTCTATGAATTTGGCGGAAAACGCCTTGTCGTGCTGATTTGAAGGAGGAAATCGCCAGCTCACGTGAACGGTCGGGCACGGTTCTTGCTTTCTAGGCGGATAGCTCAAATTAGCTGGGTAAAGTTCCCTGCTTCCAGGTTTTCTGGGAGCGTCAGACATAGCGGGAACTGGCGTCGCAATTCTCCACCGAAAAGCGCGCTCTAATACTCTGTAGTTCGACCCCACGCGCGTCGAAGTGCAGTGAGGACAATTGGTCGCTACCCCGGTCATTTTTTTGGTGAGCTAACTGTACTAATCCAATTGTCATCACTTGTTTCATTTCAACCTCTCCCATCATCGATCAAAAGTCCTCTGTTGAATTTTCTTGATCGAACGATGTGCTGGCGGGTTGAATGTAATTCAGAGGGAAAACAATGATCAAAAACTGCGCTTTCATTGCGCTCCTGTTCGGGTCGCTACTACTGTTACCTACTTCGACGATGTCACTAACATCGTCGTCAACAGCTTACGCACAAGAAGAACCCGCCGCAGAAACGGAAACACCGGCGGAAGAACCCCCCACGGAGGAAGCAGAAGAAGCTACTGAAGAAGAGCCCGATCCTGCGACGGCTCCTATCGAAGTGAAAGAACCCTCTGCTGACTTAGGACAATTCCAGTACGCATTCGATAACTTTGTGTTGTTTATCTGTGCGGTCCTGGTCTTTCTCATGCAGGCTGGATTCGCGATGGTTGAATCCGGTTTCAACTCAGCGAAAAACAGCGTCAACATTCTGTTTAAGAACTCGATGGATGTTTGCGTCGGCGTGCTGTTGTACTGGTTTATCGGTTACAACTTGATGTACCCGGGTGACTGGGCTGTCGACAAATGGTTGGGTGTTCCTGCTGTAGGTGCCCCTGAAGTAAACAATTTGAAATCAGGTCCTGGTGACTTGTTCCCACAAGCGGACTTCCTCTTCCAGGCTGTTTTCGCAGCCACCGCAGCCACGATCGTTTCCGGTGCTGTTGCAGGTCGTATGAAGTTCGTTGGTTACATGGTTTACAGTGCTGTCTTGACTGCCTTCATCTATCCTATCAGCGGTAGCTGGAAATGGGGTGCTGGCTGGTTATACGACATGGGATTCTATGACTTTGCTGGTTCCATTGTGGTACACGCTGTCGGTGGTTTTGCTGGTTTGGCCGGGGCGATTGTTCTTGGACCTCGACTTGGCAAATACAGTGCCGATGGTAAACCTCAACCGATGCCGGGGCACAGTTTGCCACTGGCCGCGTTGGGTGTGTTCATCCTCTGGTTCGGCTGGTATGGCTTTAACCCAGGTTCCCAGTTGGTCTTCTCTAATAAAGCGAACATTGATACCACAATGATTGTGGCTGTGAACACAACCTTGTCCGCAGCAGCTGGTGGTGTCGCCGCGACCATCCTATCCTGGATTCTGTTCAGCAAACCGGACCTATCCATGGCCTTGAACGGTATTCTCGCTGGCTTGGTGGGTATCACTGCTAACTGTGACGGTGTGAGTAATCCCTCAGCCATGATTATCGGTGCGGTAGCCGGTATCATCGTTGTCCTGGCAATCATAGCCCTGGATAAACTTAGGATCGACGACCCAGTTGGGGCGTTCCCAGTCCACGGTGCCTGTGGAGTCTGGGGGGGAATCGCGACGGGTATCTTCGGTACTTACGCTCCCGATTTCTACGAACATGCTCAAGCTGCGAATATGAAAGCTCAAATCATTGGATCAATTGTGATTCCACTGTACGCTTTCTTCGCGATGCTGATTCTCTTCTTCATCCTGAAAGGCGTCGGACTGCTCCGCGTTACTCCAGAAGAAGAAGAAAAAGGTTTGGACATCTCCGAGCACGGAATGTCTGCCTATACTCACTAATTCTTGAGGAAGGATTTCTAAAGCTCGGCCGGGTTACCCACTGATCCGGTCGAGTTTTTAGATCTTGTCCAAGATAAGTGGGGCGGCTTATGGACACGAATCGTTCTTGTAAACGTGGTTTTGCGCCGCCAGTA
>JAGQQC010000560.1 GCA_020426395.1 Planctomycetaceae bacterium | reverse complement strand
AGATGATCAGTGATGGAAACATGTCGCTGATTCGTGCGATCGAGAAATTTGACTACACCAAAGGGTTCAAATTCTCGACGTATGCAAGTTGGGCGATCATGAAGAACTACGCCCGATCAATTCCCGCTGAACATACCCACCGCGAACGGTATCGAACCGGCAAAGATGAGATGTTCAGTCAATCCCATGATGAAGGTTCCAATCCTTATCAACAGGAAATGGATCACCAGAAACAGCGTTCTGCTGTGCTTGAAATCCTGGATCATCTTGATGACCGGGAAAAAGGAATTCTTGTCAGCCGCTACGGACTTGAAAAAGGGACAGAGCCGCAGACCCTCGAAGAAGTCGGTCGTGAATTTGGGGTAACCAAAGAACGAATCCGGCAGCTCGAATCTCGTGCTTTGCAGAAGTTGCGAAAAATCGCCTCTGCAGAACCGATTGATGTTCCTGGAGTCTAGTCAGCGTTTTGCCTGAATAGACGCCAGATTGTCCATGATCCAGTCCGGGAAGAGGAGGGACGCCTCCGCTTGTTCGGTTTTACATAAACAAACGACTTGTTGGTTGGGAAACTGATCAGCAGGTCGTTTTTTATGCGCGAGTCAATTCGCACTATTGCCTAAGTTGCCTATTGTGTTTTAGGGTTGAGGGAAACCTCTCGGTTGTTCAGCAGTCGCTCGGAAACTCGGTCTTGCCTCAGATTTGAGTTTTTCTTAACTTTCGCCCACTTTTGTATCAAGTCAGCCCCGAACTTCTTGTGAATGGATCGGATTTCCGGTGCCAGACGGGGGTTGATTTCAGGTGCATATTCTCTCTCCAGACCACCAGGTTGCTCGTACACAGCCGGTTTGATGTGGGCAAATCCATTATGAAATTGAAGAGCGACATTCTATGTCTCGCCGTGCTCAGCCTGACCGGATGCGCATCGCTTGCCGAGACATCCCGCTTCGCGCTCTTCGTTCCGACGGAATCAATTCAAACTGCAGAAAAAACGGATGAGGATAATCCGTTTAAGCGGCGCGAGGTGAGTACCGAAAGTCAGGACAAACTTGCTGACACGGAGGAGAAACCGGCAACTAGTTCTGAACCTGATGTATTGAACCTGGATGAACTTGATTTCGACGAGGAAACAAAGCAGCTTATTGTCGATCATCTCTCCGAATTACCTGCCGATCCCAAGCTCCGGGCTGAGCGTCTGGAAGCCTGGAAAAAATTGAATGCAGCGGAAGTAAAGCAGATTATTCACATAGAACGTCTGGCCGCCTCAGTGAAGCAGCAGGAAGCCGGGTTGGCGCTGGGAGGAAACGTTCAGACGGTCTCGGCACAGAAATCACCAGCGGATGAAGTCGTGTTCGTTCCGAATTCAGAAGCAGGTCATTCCGGGTTTCCGAGTCGATCACCCTTTGCACAGCTTTCTCAATCAGCACCCTCTCCATTGCCTCTGGCAAATTCCATCGTAGAGGCCCCCGTCACTTTGGTGCCGGCCCAAAATCCACAACCACAATCGCCGCTCGGCGTGGCGTTAAATCAATCTCAGACGCAGAATCCCGCACAGTCGACTCCGAGCATGTCGGGGCATTCGCAAGAGAATCCCTTCTTGCAGCAGTCAGTTTCTCTTCCGCCAAACTTACCTCCGGCGGAAAGTGTGGTCCTGGTGCCCCAGCAGGTAGACAATTCTCCGCAACAACAGGCGATGTCCAATCCGCCCGGCCAAACCCCGTTTGGCCCCAACCCATTGGGCAATATGCAAGCCATGTCGCCTGCGCCTGGCCAGATGACTCCCGTCCCTCAAGGACAGATGTCGGAAGGGGCCACCGATCCCAACGGCAATGGTTTTGTTCGCGGATTAACGAATGCTCCACAGTCACTTCGTAATTTCGGAGCGATGTTAACTCGTCCCTTCGGTGGGCAAGAACAGGAGCAACAGCAGCAACTTCCGCAGTATGCCAACGCCCAGCCAGTTCCCCAGGGAACAGTGCCGGGAAATGCCACTCTGAACCGGGAAGCGATGCTTGCGCAATTGATTTCAATAACGGAACAAGAGTTAAATCAACTGACTCCCGAGCAACGGCACGATTACGTTCAGAAGAATGTCTACTTGCGAATGCTCTACATGATGTCTCAACAAGAAGAGCGGTCTCTGCAATATATTCCAGGTCTGGAACCGGCGAACCAGGAATTCTGGCAACAGCTCTTCTGGGCGTTGTCGAATTACTTTGATGAACAATCCATTCCCGATGCCCAGGCTCGGGCGTCCCAAACTGTTGCTCAATTACATACTGCCGCACAGCGTTTACAGGAACAGGCGAACTTGGAACTGCGGAACGTCAATTTCTGTCACGAGATCAACAGTTATGGCGACTATAAGAAATTTCCCGAAGACGAATTCACCCCTGGTGAAGGAGTGTTGATTTATGCCGAGGTGGGTAATTTCAAAAGTGAACTGACCTCGGATGGGCTCTATCGGACGTTACTGAAAACGACGATCGAATTCTATCGAGTCGGGGATAGTGGAGGACCGGTGGCGGTCGAGACGATTCAGCCGAAAGAGGATCTCTGTCGCAACTACCGCCGGGATTTCTTTAACGGCTACAACCTCCACATCCCGGACAATCTGACCACGG
>JAGQQC010000055.1 GCA_020426395.1 Planctomycetaceae bacterium | reverse complement strand
CGGGTGAGGCTATCCAGAGCCTGGTCCATCTCTTCCGCTGTTCCTTTCTGGAAGCCGGTCATTTTGATGTAACCTGTCCCGTTGTCCGGATCGACGATTTTGGCAATCGTGATACTTTTCACATCAACAGGTCGGCGGGTGAATTCCTTAATACGGGTTTGCTCGTGCAAGGAATTATTGATTTTAAGTCGGACCCGGCTGTTCATGGGGCCGCGTAATAGACGGGCAGCTTCATCTGTGCTCATATCGCGGCAATCCACACCATCAATTGCGACGATGTATTCCTCGGGGACTAGGCCACCTTCTTCGGCGGGACTTCCGGGAAGTACATCTACCAGGTGCATTCCTTTACCCAGTTCCGCTTTCATCTCAATGCCTAAGCCAACGAATTGTCCTTCAATGTTTCCATAAAGGTCTTCGAGGCGATCAGGTGTCAGGAAGTTGCTATAGTCATCCAAAGCGTTGCAGCCACCGAACAGGTATTCCATCACAACTGGGCCGTGCGGTAACCGTAATTCCTGACCGACGAGATCACAAACTCGTTCAATGATAATGCGGGCTGTGTATTGATCACGAACAGGCTTGTTCCAATATTGTTCGTAGAGTGTATTTTTAACAGAACGAATTTGTTCGGGAGTCGCGTGCGGAGCATTCTGGGTGATAAATTTCTGATTACTCAGAGCGTAATACAAGCTCTCGGTTCCGTGGGCCACAAAAGAGGTGGGGCTCAAGCGATCAACGTAGTAACCCTGTACTCTGGAGAAGACGGATTCATAAAGGGTCAGGGATTGAGATCGGGATTGCTTAAGCAAGTCCCCTTCAAAGCTATCGTCCTCATAACGACGTTCAATGCCGTAGTGAATCTTGGAGATACGCAGATGATATTTCAGGTCGGAATCTTCCGGCCATTTTTTCAACGCGTGCTCATAGAGATCAATCGCTTCAATCCAGCGACCTGATTGCTCGTGAGTTTTTCCGTCTTGCAGGACCTGAGCCTGGTTATTCAATTCCAGGGTATCAGCCGCGCTGACTCTCTCTGTAGAAAAGTGCAACAGGTTGAGTGCACAAAAGAAAGCGAGAGTCAATTTCAGAATAGGTGTTCTAAACATGCAGCATACCTCAGGCGTGCTCTTGCGAACGCGGCCTTGCGTAAGCTACAGGGTAGAGCTGGTTCGATAGTCGCAGATATCCGTATCTGCCAGGTTGAAATTTCAGGAGAAAAAATCTTAAGTCGGTCAATCAGTTTGAAACCGTAGTCGAGTCCGTCGAGGAACTCGGCGCTGGCTCCTATTCAGGTTCTACCCAAGATGGGTATAGTTCCTCCCCGAAAATCTGTACGGAGGGGACAGGTTGAATATAAGTCAGGGCTTTTCGCAGGTCAAACATCCTTTTTGTCGAACTCATGGTATAACCGTTACAAGCCAGAGTCTTTCGCATTTCGAGGCCGGTCATACTATGTGGGCCAACTTTCGCGATGACTGCGATGGAGACAATTCTTCAATATGTAGAAACTGAAAAGAAAATGCCTCCGGTGTAATCGTTACATTCGTTTCGCGTTCCGTCCGCTGAAAAGAATTGCAGGAACTACAATAATATCATTAAAGTGGATCCAGGCCCCGTCCAGCAACAAATTCGTGTGAAAGTGACTAAGAAATGATCCAAACTCCTGTCAAATCAATACTTAATCGGTTTAGCGTTATGTGCTGTCTGAATGGGGGAATCCTGGTTCTCGCGGCAATTTTTTCAATGACAGAACTGATTGCAGATGAAGCAAATTCGTTGCCAAACGTTGTCATCGTTTTCACGGATGACCAGGGTTACGCAGACGTGGGAGTGTTTGGTGCCGACGGCTTTGAAACGCCCCATATCGATCAGATCGCCAGGGACGGATGTCAGTTTACCAGTTTCTATGTCGCTCAGGCCGTTTGCTCGGCGTCGCGGGCGGCGCTACTGACGGGGTGTTATCCGAACCGGATTGGAATTCGAGGGGCCCTGGGACCTGGTCAAAAAATGGGAATCAACAGCAGTGAAACACTCCTGCCGGAAATATTCAAACAGCGAGGGTACGCGACGGCTATTTATGGTAAATGGCACTTGGGTGACGCCCCTGAATTTCTCCCAACACGACATGGATTCGATGAGTATTTCGGACTGCCGTACTCCAATGACATGTGGCCCAAGCATCCCACTGCGGGTGACCGATTCCCACCATTGCCGCTCATTGAGAACGAAACCGTTATTGAGCTAAATCCGGATCAAACCCAACTTACGAAACGGTATACCGAGCACGCTGTCGATTTCATTGAACGCAATCAGGCGAAACCCTTCTTCCTCTATTTGGCGCATTCGATGCCGCATGTTCCGATCTTTGCCAGTGAGGATTTTACCGGTACAACCAAGCGAGGATTGTACGGAGATGTTATTTCCGAGATCGATTGGTCCGTGGGGCAGATTCAGGACACACTGAAGCGACTCAACTTAGATCAGAATACGATCATCATCTACACCTCCGACAATGGCCCCTGGTTATCCTATGGAGCACATGGAGGTTCGGCGAAACCATTACGGGAAGGGAAAGGAACTGCCTGGGAGGGGGGCGTTCGGGTCCCTTGTGTGATGAGTTGGCCGGGGCATATTCCCGCCGGAACGGTTTGTAATGAGTTGGCGGCTACCATCGATATTCTTCCGACGATGGCCAATATTATTGATGCGAAACTTCCTCGAACGAAAATTGACGGGAAGAATATTCTTTCGCTTATGCTAAGTGAAGATGAGGCCAAGTCACCTCACGATGCTTATTACTACTTTTGGCAAGATGAATTGCATGCGGTAAGAAGTGGGCCGTGGAAGTTGCACTTCCCACATACCTATCGGCATGTGGTGGAACCTGGAGTGGATGGACAGCCTGGTCAACAAACCTATCCTAAAACTGAAATGGCCTTATATAACCTGGATCAGGATATTAGCGAAAGCCAGAACTTGCTCGAACAATACCCAGAAGTAGCGGGCAGGTTACAGCGCTATGCCTTGAAAGCCCGAACAGAATTGGGAGATACCCTCGTCAAAACGGAAGCCACAGAACGCCGCGAACCGGGACGGATCAAGTAAGTCTCTCTCCGTTTTTTCCGCAATAGCCGTATGATAATTACCGATGTTCTTCGCTTTTCAGGTTGGGTTTATGAATCCAGTCTGCTTTCGGGCCAAACCGGTAATTCTCACCTGCGTGTCCGGCATGCGCGTCACCGTAAATTGCTCGTACTGTTCCTGTTTCGAATAGAGGCAACAGGATCGCAATGACAATGCAGGTTACGACCGATTTCTGGAGTAACGAATGCCAGTTCGTCTCGGCTGCCGGTTGCGGATTGATGAACAAGCTTTCTCGCCGCACTGTTAGCAAGAACAACGTGAGAATAATGGCGTTTACAGTGATGATCCCCTCGGTCAACAAACGCTGGCTGGCAAAACCTGGGATGGCATGTGCAAAATTAGCCATCACGAGTACCCAACAGGGGATGATAAAGAGCAACTGCCCGCGACCGAGCCAGGTGGAGGGAACGATGGGAATTCTTTGCTTTCCATGCTGGACGGACAAATACAGGAAGGCCAGACTTCCGAGTGCGTAAATGATGAGGAACCAGCTTTCGGCAGAGAAGGAAATGCTTTCAAACCAGGGGGCTTTCATTTCCGCTTCCATCATCAGGTGGTCTTTATAGCGCGTCCAACCGGAGATGTTTTTATGGACGTTGAGGAATATAACGGCCGCGACAGAAACCATGACCGCCAGAATCTCTGTTCCCCGTTTTCGAGGGCTACTGTTATTCAGTGGGGCGACGCGTGGAAGCAGCAAGGCGAGGGCAATCACGATTCCGAGGCCATTGACGAACCCGTAGGATTGTTCGAGGAAACTGTGCCAGTTCTGGTGTTGCCAGTGCTGCCAACTCTCAATCCAGGGCTGCACACTATCATTGAAGTAGTCCTGATACTGGGGAGCAGGTGTCAGCGACGGCTGGGCTCTATCCGCCGTCTTTTGCCATTCAGTCCACATTTCTGCCCGGCCCGGAACATTGGCGATTTTGGGGTTCCCTAAGGAAGTGAGCATCAGCTTCAACCAGGCGATTCCAGAGAACCCGATACCCCCGATCGCGCCGCAGATGACCGAGGCGGTGATAATTTCCTTTTTCTGAGTTCGCCAAAAATAGACGACTACCCCGGCGTAGGTCCCCAGTATTCCTGCCCAGTTATCTCCACGAGGAGGGGTCAGGCGGATGTCCAGAATGACGGGGAAGATGATGAAGCCGATAAACCAGCCACAGGCCATGTAAACGAACAGTTTGGCACCGAACTCGAACTCGCCATATTTCCAGAAGTAGATTCCGATTCCCGTCATCGCGCCGAAAATCAGGCCCAGGTAGTCACGAACATATAATGTGAAGTTTGGCCAGTTGAAGATCAGTTCTTCGAGTTTGTATTGTGATTGATCACCATAATATCGGACAAAATAACTGCTGAATAAATCGGAGAACCCGGTGGCGTCGGAGAGGACTTGTAGAACTCCTCCCAGGACCATACCGATCACCGTAAAGCTGAGGAGTACCCAGCCGCTTTCGACCCCTTCTTTTCGTTCAAGCCCGAATTTCTTCAAAAAGAGATTCACTCCCACAACAGCCCCTACGATAGCGCCATATAACTTGGGAGAAAATAAGAAGTGTTGGGTTACATTCATGTTCCAGGTGGCGGCTTGATCTGACAGAAAGAACTGGAAGATTGCCGCCACTCCCGATCCCAGAATGGCAAATCCAGCGGCAAAGAGCGGAATCAAGTAACCATTCTGAAAACGTTTATTGAAAAAGTCGAACACCAAGAGCGACCCCAGTACGAACAACACTTGTAACCAATCCGAATCAAGCCAGTAGACTGCGTAGGCGTGGCGGCTCATGGCGTTTTGTACTTCGGGTTCGTGCAGTGCATCCTGGATCGCCGTTTGAAAAGGAACGCGATACAGATAAATAATTATCCAGACACCGACCAGGTAGCCCAGTGGCTTGCACAAGTCAGTTAATTCTTTGCGTGAATAGACAGCCGGGATCGCCGTGCCCGCTCCACCCAAACAGGCCCATAGATAGCCCAGCAGAAAGAGCATGTAGAACCCATAAATCTGGGACTGAAAGTGCCCGGAATGGGTGTACCCAATAATTTGCATGTAAGACATCGAGCCGCCGAAACCCCAACCGAGTGCTCCGAACATGGCGAAATACGCGACTCGTTCTCGCCAGTCTTCCCGTTGCGAAAAGAGGCAGACGACAATCCCCGTTAAGAGGCCAGGCATCATCGCTCCTGTCTCGTGCCCATAATTACCTCGCATCCCCCAACCAATGGACAATGCAAGCCCTGCCATCAGGATTGCAAGTGGGTAAAACAGCGGGTTCTGGTGGGTTCGTGCCAGCATGGGAATGCCTGTGGAGTGAGAAAGGTGGTGTTTCGGGTAGGATTGGCAAGCGGGGCTCTTATTTTAAGCGGTCGCTTCCCCCTGTCACAAGGAAGAAGTAGGGCATCATGACGGCTGTGTACCAAAGAGCGGGGTCACTCAACACCAGAGCAGAGTGCAGTCAGAGCAAAATCCATTTGAGGGGCCAATACATTCCAGTCGTACTGGGTGACAAATCGGTACCAACTGACTCTCTGAGCATCATCCTGCAGGCGATTCACTTCCAGATTCGCGGCGTACTGGGTCAATATTTCTGCAAGTTCTGCAGGGTCGTTGGAGTGGAAGAAAGACTTGTCCTGGGGCAACACTTCAGGGTAAGCGAGCCCATTCGGAACGCAGGGGCGACAGCCAGCCGCGACAGCTTCCAAGACTGCGATTCCGAAGAATTCATGTCGAGCGGTGGAAACCACGATGTCTGCTTCTCTCAATGTTTGCTGATACTCGCTGTACACGGGTAAATAACCCCAATGCAGGATTTCCTTCTCAAACTGAACCCGCGCGCGGTGAAAAACTTCGGGCGCATTCACAAAGGATTCTCCTAACATACTCAGCTTGAACTGGATTCCTGCACGTTGAATCTGTTCCAGGGCTTCAAAAAAGAGTTCAGGCCCTTTGTCGTGTTCCCAGCGAGAGACCCATACAAGATGCAAGGGAAGGGCTGACCCGGCGCGAGGAGGAGGGGGATCGTCGGAAATCGTTAAACCGGGGGGATGGACAGTGCTCTTCTTCCAAAGCTCCTCAATGTTAGGCTTGAGCTGTTTTCCTTCCGGCATGTTTGGTAGCCACTGTTCAAGAGCTTGTAGAAATTCCTGACGATGATATTCTGAATTAAACCAGACTGCTTCGGCAGAGACGGCGGAAAGAAAATTGGTATAAGCGAAATGGAGATCTCGTTCCTGTTCTTCCTGCACGGGGTAGGTCAACTGGTTTTCATGAAAGTAAACCACGGCCGGTAATCGGGCGATTGTCTCAGACGCGAGTCCGCGGAACTCTGCGAGGTTTAACATATCCGTACAGAAGAGGGCCTCGTATTCTTCCAGAGCAATCGCTTCGTCCGCTTGAATTTCATTGACAAAGTGCAGTGCCGAGTTTCGCATTCTCCATTTCCAATGATGAGCCGAGAGCGTATGCAACTTAAACCGATGTCGGCTGGATTGCACCCATCCCTGCAAAAAGGCACGATGACTACCACCGTGGAATGGGTTTAAGGCGAGGATTTTATGCATTTCTCAGAAAAGACTTTTCTAGAAGAAGGCACTCAAAGAACAAAAGTTGACTATAATATTTTTACTCTTCACTTATCAATCAATGCGACTCATCGCTATTCGTTTGTTATTTGATAGCTTGCTCCCTTCAAACTATGAGGTGCATCCGGAGACTACGGAACTATGTCATTACGATATCAGATTTTCTGGCTATGTATGGCGATACTTGTTGTGGGGCAATATGCCTACGATCAATTTCATTATCCGTATAAACAACTAATCGAGCAAATGCGTGAAAAGCCACCTTTTCATATATCAGGTCTCGAAGGAAGTGGTTGTAGATGGGACCAATGGAATGAGAAAGAATTTCTCGTTTTGGATGACTTCCTGGCAGAACGAGACGAATTAGTGCCCAGGTTAATTGAGGATATTGATCTAGACGAATTCGATAACGCTTCACTTCGGTCAGCAGATATTATTTTGTGGTTGGCTGTCACCAGTCGAGACAAATCGGAATTGTCTCCGATTGGCTCTCGGTGCAGAATTCAAAATTCGACGAATACGAGGGAAGCCATTCTGGCCTGGAAGCAATGGAAACAGGATGGAATGACTATGACTAAAGACGGTGATGGTAAACTCTTGCCTGTCATGCCAAATTATCCAGATATTGATCAAGTCTTTAGTAAATGCAACGATACTCAAGGTAAATACATTTCCTCGACCAGTTCTGATTCTATGACTCAGGATTCATGTGCGGAGAATTAATCACAGGTGAGCGATTCCGATTCTGAGAAAACGAAATTCTCTGATGCTTCAATTGATGAGGATCAGTTAGCGCTCTTACTTGAAGAGCTGATGGAAGAACCTTCAGAAGCAACGCTCAATCGGATCAGCGCAGCCAATCCTGAGTATCGCAATGAATTGCGAGAATTATGGGCGACATTGAGCGTCGTCGAGTTCGCACAACAGGAACTGAACGATCCGGCCCGATTCAGTTCGGATTCTTCCGTTCAGCGTTCTATCTCACAGAAATTGTTCGATCAAGATAAGCGCGACTACGCCGCTTACAACAGGGCTGAGCCTGGGCCGTCTCTCGGGGAAATCGATCACTTCGAATTGCTGGAGGAGGTCGGTCGTGGAGGAATGGGAGTTGTCTATAAAGCGCGGCAGAAGAACATCAATCGAATTGTCGCCCTGAAGATGATTTCTCGAGGGGCACTCGCTTCCGATGAAGAACGAACCCGGTTTCAGTTGGAGGCGGAAACAGCAGGCCGGTTACAGCATCCGAATATTGTCCCGGTCTACGAAGTAGGAGAGTTGGATGGGCACCCCTACTTTACGATGCAATTGATCGAGGGGACCAACCTTGCCGAACGGTTGCAAAGCGGTCCACTTTCTAATCGAGATGCCGCTGCGTTTCTGGCGAGTCTCAGCGGAGCGATTGCGGAAGCGCATCAGCAGGGAATCCTGCATCGCGATTTGAAACCAAGTAATATTCTGATTGACCCGTATGGTTGTCCGTATGTGACCGACTTCGGGTTGGCGTGTCGTTATGAAATAAAATCTGATCACACAGGTTCGGCACAACCCCTGGAAGAGAAACTGACGGTGACCGGTGCTGTGTTGGGAACCCCGGGTTATCTCGCACCGGAACAGGCCGCCGGAAATCGGCAGAATCTAAATGAGACGACGGATGTCTACGGATTAGGGGCCTTACTCTATGCGATGCTGACTGGTGTCGCCCCTTTTCAGGGAGCCAACCCTCTGGCCGTGATGATGCGAGTCCTTGAGCAGGAACCTGTGCGACCACGATTATTGAACCCGCAGATTGATCGTGATCTGGAATTGATTCTGTTGAAGTGTTTACAGAAACCACAGGAATTACGATATCAATCGGCCAGGGAACTGGAAGCGGATTTGCTGGCCTATCTGAATGACGAACCGATTGCGGCTCGGTCCTCACATTTCTCACAGGTCTGGATGCGAATGTTCCGTGAGACGCATCATGCCCCAGTCTTGGAAAACTGGGGATTGTTGTGGATGTGGCATAGTCTGGTCTTGCTGTTGATCTGCTTAATCACGAACGTTCTACAGTATCATAATGTCGAGACCAGATTACCTTATCTCGCATTCTGGGGAGTGGGGTTGTGGGTCTGGAGTGCCATTTTCTGGAATGCTCGGCGCCGTTCAGGCCCCGTCACGTTTGTTGAACGCCAGATAGCCCATGTTTGGACGGCGTCGTTAGTGGCGAGTGCGCTCCTGTTCTGGCTCGAATATGCGATGGGCTTGCCTGTGTTGTCACTTTCGCCCGTACTGGGGCTGATTTCTGGATGTGTTTTCCTGATCAAAGCGGGAATTCTGACAGGGGCTTTTTATATTCAGGCGGCAGCTTTGTTCCTGACAGCAGTTCTGATGCAGCTAATCTCGATGTACAGCCCATTCGATTTCAGTATTTCATTATTCGGTTTGGTTGCCGCTGGCAGTTTTCTAGTACCGGGCTGGTATTACTATCAACAATCGCGTCAGTGAGCAAAACTCGGCTTGCATAAATCTGCGCATAAAAAAACGCTTCTGCATCCCCCCGTCGGATTAAACCGACATGCAGAAGCGTCATGCTGAATGAGCCAGCTTACCAGGTGAATAACAGACCGAGGTTTCCACCATGGACGAAGATATTGGAATCTTCGTTGACGGAATTATTCGGATCAAGAAACTGATCCGGCCCCAGGGCCAAGTCATCCAGCCAGATTAAAGTGTAACCACCGATCACGCTCATATGGTCTGTTACTGCCAATGTCATGTTGAAGTTCAATTCACGGAGCAAAGAGGCAGCACTACTCTCATTGTCATAGAGAGCAGGGAAGTTGACCGTATCTGCCTCGATCGAGTTATAGAACACACCGAGGTTAAAGGTCATGTCGATTGTCAAAACGCCGCCATTATCGAATAGAGTGCGATCAATACCGATCTGAGCACCGTAGAGGTTGTTTTCAATATCAATGCTGGCAAAGACATTCTGCATGTCTCCAGCGCCAGACACACTGGTGTATTCATCAAGTACCAACACGCGGAATCCAGCGAAGAAAGTCGTCCAGGGATCCCAGTCGCGGCGACCATTCACTTCCCAGCTATAGAATTCGGAATCAGAGGTGACTGCTCCGCTACCAGCGCCAATATCAGTTCCCAGCACGAACATTTGCTGTTCAACCCAGCGGACAGTATCGGACCAATCATTGATACCGAAGTATTCCATGTCGAAACCAGAACCGTCTGAGTTCATCCGTTCCAGACGATAGCGATGTCCCAGTTCGTTGTCATAATCGACGTCGTTACCGATGTATGATCCTGGAGCGGCCATTGCAGGAACGCGAATCAGGAGAGGTTCGCCTCCTTTAGGATCGGAACGATGCCAGTACAAAGCTTCGGCCCGGAAACTCCATTCGGGAATGGGTGGACATTCGCAATTCGCATTTTCAAAATACTCTTCATCGTAGACGCCAAACCAGGCACCCACTGTTTGGACACGCGGCAGGTTCTCACCGGTCTCTTCGGCAAAATCTTCAAGATAGCTGGCAACAGAAACGTTTGGACGTTTACGAGCACTTGCTGGTCGTTCGATTTTTCCTGGAGTCGAAGTTGCTTGTGGCTTTACCAGTGGAGTGGGAGCATTACTTTCCATTGCCCCCATGAATGGCGAGCTTTCGGCTCGCACTTGCGCCACTGGTTCTTCTAACAGGATGTTGACAAAGCCAGCACGATCGACTTCCGTAGTTTGTGTTGTGGATGCCGTTCTTTCAGGCTGGGCCGCAAACTCGAGTGGTTCAGCAGGTTCTGTCTCATCAAAGAAAACGGGAAGTTCTTTAGGAGCTTCAGCTGAACTGACTTCAATATCCTCTTCATCTACAAAGAATTCCGGAATCAATTCGACCGGTTCATGTTGAGTTAACTCACTTTCAACGGCTTCTTTGAATTCAACCCGCGTGGCAGGTTTTTCGGTAGCTGCGATGAGCTCCGAAGTCTCTTTAGGTTGGGCGAACGTTTGTGAAATCCAGAACTCCTCTTCACCCGCATGTACACCGGGTTTGCCCGAACCAGTTTCACTAATGGAAGTCTCAAAACCAGGGTTACTCAAAGAGGATTCTGCTGCGAACTCCTGTTCGAGATTAGTATCCGTGTAATAAATTTCCGTTGTAACCGGTTCAGGTTCCGGCACAAACGAAACTTCAGGTGCTTCAGCAGAAACCTCGTTCGTTTCCAGAGTGAACTTTCCAGGAGCTTCACCGGGTTCATTGAAGGCGTTCAATTTCAGTTCAGCAGGAGGAGCCGTTGGTAAATTCGAGTGTGCTCCCCATTCATTGTTCAATGTGTTGATCTGTAATGTTCCCCTCTGACGCTGCTTGAATTCTGATTCCCGGGCCACTGGCAATGCTTCGTGCGATGGGCTTGTTGTATCCAGGGTGACTGTTCCAGGTTGATTTTTCTGTGGGGAAGATTTTGTGGTCTGTTCTAAATCCAGTTTCCCAGGTTTACTGGCCGGTGACCAGAATTGATTCGGTTGATCGAACTTCACCACTCCCGGTTTTTCAACTGGTGCCGGTGAAATGACGGGGCCAATATTCACTTTGCCAGGTTGCTCAAGATTGTTAAGTACAGTCCGGCCAGGCTGGGAGGGCAGACTTCGAATTACCGGCAACCGGTTTGTCGTCTGGGCCAGGAGGCTACCCACGGAAAGAAAGCTCAAGGCTCCGCAGGTTAGAACGCGAAGCGTCCACTTGCAGGAACTGGCTGTCCGTTTGTATTTGATTGATTCAGTCATTCTTATACCTGCCTCAGGCAAAACGGGGGTGGCCTGTGGATAGATCGTGAAATAAGGGGGAGAAAAATCCGTTTTCAAGATTGTCTCGATAAAATATCGATTTACGAGCGGCTTAAATCTGGTCCAGTGAGAGGTTCAGGTTGATGATGTTTAACATCACGTTTACGAACAATTCTGATTTGGTGTATTCCAGAACCAGGAGGTCACCAGGCAAGACCTGGATTCGTTCGTGCTCATCATCCACTGCCCGCTTGAGGTCGACCAAAATTTTGATCTGATCCCCACTCGGCACCTGGCGAATCACAATCAGGCGTGTGGGAGGCATGATGTTTCCTGGCCCAAACTGGAAGTTGTTCGAACGAGCACCGGCTGCCGGTCCCAGCGGGTTTCCGTTGGCCATGGCAAGGGCGGTTAAGACATCAACATCGTGGTTACGTGGCAGTGGTATTTTGGCTCCGTCGATCAGACCTCCGGTGATGAAGAAATCTGTGTCTCGATTGCCAATGAAAACCACGTCACCGTCGTTCAGTAAGATGTCTTCTTCCTGCAAGTCGATTATCTGGTTAGCCGACATCTTCAATGGAATTCGCGTCACACGTCTTCCCAAGTCGTCAGGAGCAGAACCGGCAAAGGAGGTTTGCTCTACGTAGTTTCTGACATGCTCTCCAGACTCCATGCCGGTGAGGTTTCGGCCGCGAATGATGAAGACCTCGTTCTCCGCGTCGATTCCCGGCAATCCACCACTTTCTTGTAGAGCGTGAAGTACATCGTTTTCGTAAACATCGAGCTCGACGCTCACGGAGGAATCCTTTTTCACGTAGAACTGTTGATCGGAGCGGATCGCTAATGGGAGCGAACTGTCCGAGTCCTCGCGAATCACGTGGACTTTGATTTTTCTCGCTTGAATAAGTCGCAATTCGACTTCAGCGTTGTTCTCATTCAACAAGCCATTATCAATATAGGCGGATTCGATGACTCGATTCGCTTCCGGGATGGTCATTTTGCTGATTCTTAATTCACCGACCATCGGTAATGAAATCGTTCCCTCTTTGGTGATGCTGTAGGGACGACCGGCTGTTGTGGTAGGGATGATTTCATTCGGAGGCAAGACCACTGTTGGGTCCGTTTCGTTTCCGAGAATGCTTTTCACGAGTACACCGACGACGTCACCCGTATCAAGAATATGTTGTTCGGGAGGCGTCTGACGAAGAAGGGTAAAGTCGATGGGGACTTCTTTCGCGCCAGGTTCCTGCCGAAATTGTGGAGGGAGTTGACGAACCGGAATTGCCCCTTTGTGCACACAGCCGGAAGCCAGAATCACTAGCAGAAGTGACAAGGTTATTCCAAGCTGTCGAGGCAGGATTGCCATCCGTTGCTCGGTCATTGAATATCTCCACAATTTATTTTCAGAAAACATCGATGAATTCAGAATGTCTTATAAGTTGACTGGTTGAGCGGCCAACCAGGATTTAGTTCAGAGTATCCAGGCGAATGTGAATGACTTCATCTTCGCTCGATTCTTCCCCACTCACGAGCCGCTGGCCTCCAATAGAGTCAGGCATTTCGCGAAGCTCCATAAAGACTTGAGGAACGGATAACGACTCGTCTTCTGCTGGTTCGTTCAACTCGGCTGGAGGTTCACTCCCCTCAAATGGATCAGCACTCTGTCCTTTGCTGGGAATAACTTCAGTTGGAGTGGGTTCATGAGGGGATACCATCGAAGTTGAAGATGTTACGACTTCCCGGTAATGCTCATGTTGGCTCGTTGGAAGATAGTTGAAGTGCTGGATTCCTTCCGAAATTGCTGCATTGGCCCCTTCGCGGTAAGCGTCAAACCAGATGTCGATGACCTGGTGCCCTTCCGGGTTTCTGTATTTGAAGGAACGATAGGGGACAGGTGGAAATGTAGGCGGATTACCGTCACCACCCAGGGCAACGTCAGTGAATCCTGCTTTCCAGCCTCGCTCAAAATGCCGCGCATGTTTGAACTCTGGGTCAAATGAATACCGGTCGTGGTAGGACCTGCTCGCCAGTTTTTTGACGTGCAAATCATTGCTCCACTCGTAGTAGCGAATGCAGCCAGTTGAACTCACTGCCAGCAATCCACAGAATATACTCATGAAAATCAGCGTACGATTCATATGTCTACCCAGTTGGGATACCTTGTATCCGTATCTGCGATTTCGTTCTCCGGGCTCTTCCTACACCGTGCGCGCGAATGCAAAAAGAAGAGCAGGTTTGATCTTGGTATCGGCCCCGCAGAATTGGTTTATTCAGCAAATTCGGCACAATCCGCAAAGTTTGACACAGGGTGACATTTTTTACGTGTTGATTTGTATCCTGTTTTGGCTGGTCAGCTAGGGTTGCTCTATCAACAAGACCTGACAAGCATCGCTGATTCCCGTTTGAATTGTGAAAATTACAAATCCCCCTTCAGGGGGAGAATGTTCATTTCTCATTTTGCTCGTTACGCTGGAGCGGACCAGGATGAGCCAGCCTTGGGGTTCTCCTCTTTGCAATTACAGACTGTAAGACTGGGTGCCTGACGAGAAATTGCCACTAATCATTTTTCCTGCTTACCAACCAGATTTTTTTCAATGTGAACGTCTCCTCCTCGATTTTGCCGCAACACATCGTTGCGCTGATATCCAGGAAAGGAGAGTTCAATGAGTCGCATAGCACACCTGTTGCAACAGGTATCGGAGCGTCTGTCAGAGAATCCCCTCCTAAGCCGTTTATTGGGCGGGGCGAGTATCGCTCTTGCCACTCAGGTCGGGGGGCATGTGCTGAAATTGCTCTCATTTGTCTGTCTGGCCCGCTGGACGACAAACGAGGAAGACGTCGGAATTTACGCCAGTGCCTGGAGCATGATTCTGATTCTCTCCACGGTTTCGGCGGTCGGATTGAAGACGACCACCCTCCGTTTTTTACCTCAGTATCTGGAGCAGCAGGATTGGCCCTTAATGCGCGGCTTTCTGCGAAGAGGGTATCTCTATATGACTGTGGCCGGCTTAATGTTGGCCATTACGGGGAGCTTGGTTCTGCCTTGGCTCGATCGTATTCCGCAATTCGAATTATCACCTGAGACGGTAAAAGCCTATCTGATTGCGGTTTGGATTGTTCCCTTCTGGTCATTATGTGAAGTCCGCTCGAGCATTATTCGTTCGACGGAAAACATTTTGCAGGCTTTCGGTCCTTTGAATCTATTGCAACCACTGGTTTTGATTGTTGGTTCAGGGATCCTTGTTCTGTTGATGAATCACTTGGATGCCAATCAAATTTTGTTTGTTCTCGCAGTCTCGGTGGGATTGATTTTACTGATTCAGGAGTATTCGATCCGAACTCTGTTTCCTGCGGAGATACGGAATGTAACTCCTGAATATGACGTCACTGATTGGTGGAAAGTTGGTGTTCCGCTTTTCTGGATCTCGTTGTTCATCATTATTATTGGGAATGCGGATGTCGTTTTGCTGAATATGCTGGGGCAGGATCAAGAGTCTTCCTTGGGAATCGCCGTTGGAGCGACGGAGTTGAATAAAGAAACCGAGTCAGGGATTTATGCGGCGGCCACGCGTACAGCACGCCTTTCGGCATTCCTGCTCATCACGGTGAATGCAATCGTGGCGCCTCTTATTTCGCAGGCATATGCTCGCCGGGAACAGGAGACCCTCTCCCGAATTTGTCGATATGCAATCACCTTAGCGTTCTGGCCATCCTTTGTGCTGGCGCTGATTCTTGTTCTGTTTGGTGGCCCTATACTGGAACTTTTCCGGCCCGGTTTCAGTGCCGGCTATTGGCCGATGGTCATCATCGCAGTCGGACAGTTAATCAACGCGTTGACGGGCCCCGTTGGGCTACTTCTTTCTCTGTGCGGGCACCAGAGGGCGAGTTTACGGGTGTACGGTGGCACAACAGTGCTTTTTCTGGTACTGAATATGCTTCTTATTCCCCAGGCAGGCATGTATGGAGCTGCGCTGGCGAATGGAATCACGATCGTGATCACGAATTTGTGGCTGGCGGGACTTGTTTATCGAGAAATGAAAATAATTCCTTTACCACACCTCCGTTTCTCGCTTAAAAAACCAGTATGACTAAACTAGTTTTGGTTGAGAATTGAGCCATCAAATAGGCCGAAGAACCGCGACCTCGATGGCAGGGCTGAAAACCCGTATATTTGATGCGACAACAGAGTGCCTCTGAAATTTGCAGGATGGCGAATTCGACAGGCATCTGAAAACAATCT
>JAGQQC010000559.1 GCA_020426395.1 Planctomycetaceae bacterium | reverse complement strand
ATAATGACCAGCGACCAGAAGAACATCTTCGCGAGTGGCGCGTGTTTGTTCGCCTGACGGGCATCGGCGACCCAATCACAAACGATCGTGCCGAGAATGGCGGGCACCGTCCATGTAAGAAATCCGAGTGGGCCACCGTCGACACCGCCTGGTGAAGTATTCACCCAGACAAAGTATCCATAATAGCAGGCAACATGATGGGCAACTCCCGAGGCAATCATGAATGCGATCCGGGTCGGAATACGGGTTCGAAGCCAGGGGAGGATCCACAGCGAGGTTAAAGCAATCTGTCCCAATGTTTGTAACCAGGTGTTTTTCATCGGCTTGAGCATCACGTCCCAGAAGGTCATTTTGGTGAACTCTTCCCAGGAAGAGGCAACGCGGCTGACGTGATAAACCGAGAAGGCGACCAGCATGAGGCCTAAAATTCGCCGTACCACTCGAGTGTAGGCTTTGCGGGGACCATCCTTGTAATCACGCCGTCCGAACGTCAACCGAAAAGCAAACCCGACACAGAACAGAAAGTGCGGCATGATTAAATCGGCATAACTACAATGGGTATGATGATGCAGCAGGATGTTGGGTGTCGCCAGTTTGAAGCTTCCCATGAAGTTCACGATGAACATACCGAAGACGGTGTAACCACGAAACTGGTCGAGCGAAACGATCCGATTCGACAGAGTAGGAACAGGTGAGGCCACAGACATAGAGAATTCACTTTCTCATCGAGATTAAATCAGATAGGAAAATAAAAGAGGGAGGGGAGCCTGTTACATGCGGATGAAGATTTTGTTCTTCTCGAAGTTACGAATAACGACCCACATCAGGAACATACCGAGAGCCCAGCTACCCCAACCGTACCACCAGACGGGATCTTTAGGCACAAATTGCTTCACTCCTCCGCAGACCAGCCCGAACAGGACATAAGCGGCAAGGGCGTTGGTACCCCACGTGCGGAAGAGAGGAACTTGCCAGCGCCACATATCACAGGCAATGTAAAAGAGCAGATACATTAACAGAGAGGCCCCGCCCGCAAACGTGGGATAGGCCACCGTACCTGCGCGCTGGCTCATCATCCAGGCGTTCCAGTAGAAAGCGTCTCGCGGCTGGTAATCAACCACTTTGGAATCTTCATAGGGAGGTTTCGCGAATGGGTTTCGACCGACTTTTTGACTAAGGGGGAGTGCCGTCCATTCCGACAGGTTAAAAGCAACCGGGTGTTCTGCCAGTTTCAAGTCGCGCCAACCATAAGCGGGAAGTGAATTCCAGTCGATTTCCTGTCGGGCTTCCAGGTTTTCAACCAACATCTGTTGTTCACTTTTCTCGTTGGCTTCATTTTCGCCGATCTGTTCCAGCCGAGAACGAGCTTCTTCTAAATCTGCGGAATAGGGGGACAGCTTTTCCATGTATTCCGCTCTCAACCCCTGAAGTTCCGTCCGTAGATCGGCAGCAATATCGTCTTGCTCCTTGGCGAATTGTTCGTCGATCTGCTTCTGTATTTCTTCAGTGGGTTCGTCCGTCTCCGGATTGAGTTCCGCCGACGTCATCACGGCAGCCCGGATTTTCTTCTTGTGGGCAATTTCTTCGGTGAGAATGCGCTCATGCAGACGTGCGATTTGTATCTTGAGTTGTTCTTCACTTCCGGACGGATAGATCTTTTCAGGGGCGATCGCGTGTTGATAGTAATCGAGACGTTGGTGCATCGCGCCCAGTTCTTCCTCATGTCCGATAACATATTTTGTTTCCCATTCTTCAACCGCAGCGGCATTCATGCTTTGGGACGGGTACGAGGATTTCGGATCGAGCCCGTTCTCGGTCATGAGTCGGGTGACGATTTCCTGTTTCGCCTTGAAGTCAAGTTCCGTTACCTTGCCGGCTAACTTACTGACCAGTTCGTTGAACGGCTTCAGTTTTTCATTGAGCGGCTTGTTCATCTCGCCGATAGCCGCGTTAATCCGGTCGCGATGGCGATACTCATTTTCTTTAAGAGCAGTCATAGCTCCCGGAGAGATGTCGTAAACGCGTGCGGGCCAGGTGATCATCCAACCAATCAGCATGATGATCATCGACCAGATGAACATCTTCTTGAGTGGTGCGTGACGTTGTGGAGAAGCTTCGCGGGCATCGACGACCCAGTCACAAGCAATCGTGCCGAGAATGGCGGGAATCGTCCAGGTGAGAAATCCAAGTGGTCCTCCATCAACCCCGTTTGGCGACGTATTCACCCAGCGGAAGTAACCGTAGTGACAGGCAATGAGATGCGCGAGTCCGGAGGCAATCATAAACAGGATCCGTGTACGGATGCTGGTCCGCAGCCAGGGGAGAATCCAAAGTGAGGTGACGGCAATATGTCCGAGCGTTTGCAACCATTCATTCTTCATGGGTTCTTCGAAGATTTCCCAGAAAGTCATCTGCGTCAATTCATCCCAGGTTTCGGCGCGGCGCCCGACATGGTAGACCGAAAAGGCGACCAGCATTAACCCCAGAATACGACGCACGACACGCGCGTATGCTTTTGTGGGGCCGTCCTTGTAATCGCGGCGACCGAATGTCAACCGAAAGGCAAACCCCACGAAAAACAGGAAGTGCGGCATGATCAAATCTGCATAGCTGCAATAGGTA
>JAGQQC010000558.1 GCA_020426395.1 Planctomycetaceae bacterium | reverse complement strand
GACCCCATGGTCGGAGACTATCTGCTCGATGCGGGAGCACGCAGTCACGGCCTCGGCGCGCTGGCGATGAAGTACTTGAACCACAAGATGATTCCCATCAGCGATTTGATCGGCAAGGGGAAACAGCAAAAGAAAATGTTCGAAGTGGAGGTCGACCAGGCAGCGGAATACGCTGCGGAAGACGCCACGATTTCGTTTCAAATTGCTCAACAGGTCAAAGCAGAACTGCAAAAGCAGGGCTTATGGGATCTGTACTGGAATCTGGAGCGACCTTTGATATCTGTTCTCGTCGAGATGGAAACCAATGGAATCAAAGTACTGCCCGAGGAATTAAAACGCCAAAGCGAAGGACTCGAACAGCGGCTCAAGCAGTTGGAAGTGGATATCTACAAGATTGCTGATCAGGAATTTAACATTGGCTCTCCCAAACAACTGCGAGAGATTCTGTTCGACAAGCTCCAGCTTCCCGTCATTAAGCGGACCAAAACCGGGCCCAGTACAGACCAGGAAGTCCTGGAACAACTTGCCAACGAGCATGAACTCCCAGCGAAGCTGATCGAACAGCGGCAACTGGCCAAGTTGAAAAGCACCTATCTCGACGCGTTGCCGAACCTGATCGATCCTCGAACAGGTAAAATTCATGCGTCGTTTAATCAGGTTGTCGCCGCCACAGGGCGGCTCAGTTCGAGTGATCCCAACCTGCAGAATATCCCGATTCGTTCCGAAGAAGGGCGACAAATACGAAAAGCCTTCGTCCCCAGTGAAGAGGGATGGGAACTCGTCTGTTTCGACTATTCCCAAATCGAATTACGCATGCTGGCTCACTTCTGCCAGGACCCGGCTCTCCTCTCCGCATTCAGCCATGGAGAAGATATTCACTCCACAGTCGCCGCCGAAATCTTCCACATCACTCCCGATGAAGTGACCTCCGAAATGCGACGCGTGGCGAAAGCAGTCAACTTCGGTGTGATCTACGGCCAAAGCCCCTATGGACTGGCGGCCACCTTAAAAATTCCACAGGAGGAAGCAGCTAGTTTCATCAAACGATACTTTGAGCGTTTCGCCCAGGTGGATGAATTTCTGTATTCCATTCTTGTCGACTGTGATCGGCAGGGTTATGTGAGCACCATTCTGGGGAGACGTCGTACGATTACAGGAGTGAACCCGGTCCGAAATAAACAACGGAATTTGTCGGACCGAACCGCTATCAATACCGTGATTCAAGGATCGGCCGCGGACTTGATCAAAAAATCGATGATCGAGTGCTCTAACCGGCTGAAGGAATCGACGATTCCCGCCCGGCTGTTATTGCAAATTCATGACGAACTTGTCTTTGAAACTCCCACGGAAAAAATCGAGGAGCTTTCCACTCTCGTCAAAGGCATCATGGAGCAGGCTCTCCCCTTGAGCGTTCCCCTCGTGGTCGACATGAAAAGTGGTTCAGATTGGTATTCAGTAGAATCAGAATCGTAAGCGATACACCATTCATTTAAGTAAATGATTAAGTGACAACCCTACTGGCTCGACACACTATCTGATTGACTGCCAAGAGGATCGGACAAGGCTGGATTTGCATTCTAATTGTCCCGTCAGTTTTCGGCCTCTATCTTTAGCGTGAATCACCTCACTTTCACCCGGCAAGACAGTACCGGCATTAGACCCTAAGTCTATAATCAACAGTGGTTTATATATAAACACGGTGATGCAAAAATTGGATTCTGATCTGGATATTTTTATCAGGAAGGCTCTTTTTCTCATTGACTTGTCCGGGGTCAGTGTAGACTATCTAGAGAGATTGATAATCCTTCCACTAATCGCACTTCTTCAACAGTTAAGTTAACTCAGCTAGTCCTCCTGTTGCCTGAAATCTCACAACTGATTTCAATGGGAAAAACTGGCTTAGTCAGATCGGTTTTTCCGACACCTGTACTTTCACCCTTAAAATCTCAACGGATTGACGATCTTCTCCTGCCCCTCACACACCTGAACAATACACGTCTGTGGTTCCAGAAAAGCACATTCCAGTGATTTCGTTAATTGGCGGAATCGGTTCCGGTAAGAGTGCCCTCTCGCAGGAACTGGCGAAACGACATTCTGTCCTGGTCATCAATGCCGATAAAATCGGTCATGAAGTTTTGACAGAACCAGATGTCATCGCCCAGTTGAAAATGTTTTTCGGACCCAACATTGTCAATGCTTCGGGAGAAATTGTCCGTTCGCGGGTTGCAGACCTTGTGTTCGGAGATGCTCCGGAGCAGAAAACAGCCCACCAACAACTGGAAGAAACCGTCCATCCCCGAATTCGATCTCGCATCGAACAGAAAATTCATAACGCTCGAAATTCGTCTTCTTGTGACCTGATTATTCTGGATGCCGCGCTTCTTCTGGAAGCGGATTGGGATCGCGTTTGTGATTTGATTTTTTTTATTGATGTTTCGGAAGAAACCAGGTTACAACGCGTCCAGCAAAACCGTAACTGGACTGAAGAAGAGTTCCGAAAACGCGAACAGAATCAACTCGGGCTGCTAGAAAAACAAAAACGTGCTGATTACACAATCGAAAATAACTCCAGTTTAACTTCGGCCGTGGATCAGCTTGAAACCTACCTGAAACAACATTTCCAGACTGGCCCCCGA
>JAGQQC010000557.1 GCA_020426395.1 Planctomycetaceae bacterium | reverse complement strand
TCAGCGATGTACAGTACATCGACGTGGCTCCAGCACAAATGGTCGGTGTTTCCGCCGGTTTGATTCCTTTCCTGGAGCACGACGACGCCAACCGGGCTTTGATGGGATCCAACATGCAACGCCAGGCAGTTCCGCTACTGGTGGCCGAGGCTCCTCTGGTAGGAACCGGGATGGAAGATGCCGTGGCTCAGAACAGTGGTATGGTTGTTCGGGCTGAAAAAGCAGGCAAAGTTACCTATGTCGATGCGAATGAAATTCACGTCGATAATAAGGTCTACAAGCTGCGTAAATTTACTGGCCTCAATGAACGAACCTGTTTGAACCAGACCCCGATCGTTACTGTCGGTCAAAAGGTCAAACGAGGAGAAATTCTCTGTGACAGTGCCGCAACTCAGAACGGGATTTTAGCCTTGGGACGGAACGTGCTGGTCGCGTTCATGTCCTGGGAAGGTTACAACTTCGAGGATGCGATTATCCTTTCGGAACGACTCGTTAAAGAAGATGTCTACACATCGATTCACATTGACGAGTTTGACGTCGAAATTCGCGAAACGAAACTGGGCCGTGAGGAATTCACCCGGGATATTCCCAACGTCAGTGACAAGGCGCTACGGCACCTGGACGACGATGGTATTGTGCAAATTGGAACGGCTGTCAGCCCGGGCGACATTCTTGTTGGAAAAGTCTCGCCGAAAGCGAAGTCCGAACTGACTCCGGAAGAAAAACTGTTGCATGCGATCTTTGGTCGTGCGGGTGAAGATGTCAAAAACGAGTCACTGGAAGTGCCCAGTGGTGTCGAAGGGATCGTCATTCACACCGAGCGATTCGCTCGCCGCATGAGTTTGTCCGAACTTGAACGGAAAAAATACGAAGCCGATCTCAAAGAAGCCGAAACAGCAGGAAACAAACAGGTTGCCGAAACCTTCCTTGAGTTCCTCAAGGAATTTGAAAAAGTTCTGGGGCGTCATTTAACGGACGATGATGGACAGGAAATTCGCAGTCTGGAAGATCCCAAGGCGGTTTCTGTGTTCGCCGAGAAGTTCCTGGTCACCTTTGAGCAGCTTGATATTCGCAGTCCACAGAAAGTGGCGGACTGTCGCAAGTTAATCAAGGAGAGCTGGAGCGCTGTCGAGGATGCCCTTGATACCCGCGACCAAAAACTGAACAGCATGAAGCGAGGTGACGAACTTCCCAACGGCGTGCTGCAGATGGTGAAAGTTTATGTCGCTTCCCGCCGTCAGATTTCGGTTGGGGATAAAATGGCCGGTCGTCACGGAAACAAAGGGGTGATTTCCAAGGTTCTGCCGATCGAGGATATGCCCTTCCTCGAAGATGGAACTCCTGTGGATATCATTCTGAACCCGCTTGGTGTGCCGAGCCGTATGAATGTGGGACAGATTCTGGAAACCCACCTCGGTTATGCCGCCGCAAAAAGTGGATTCCGGTCTATCTGCCCGGTGTTCGATGGTGCGGATGAAGAAACGATTCGCGAAGCCCTTCGCGAAGCCGGTTTGCCAGAAGATGGTAAGTCGGTCTTGTACGATGGACGTACTGGTGAACCGATGGAGCAACGGGTCACCGTGGGGCAAATTTATATGCTCAAACTGCACCACCTGGTGGATGATAAGGTTCACGCACGTGCGACCGGGCCTTACTCCTTAATCACCCAGCAACCGTTGGGTGGTAAAGCTCGCTTTGGTGGTCAGCGATTTGGAGAGATGGAAGTCTGGGCTCTGGAAGCTTACGGAGCCGCTTACATTCTTCAGGAACTGCTGACCGTCAAGAGTGATGATGTCGAGGGACGAACGAAGATCTACGAATCGATGGTGAAAGGCGAAAACACGCTGGAGGCAGGAACTCCCGCGAGCTTCGACGTCTTGAACCATGAAATTCGTGGCCTCTGTTTGAACCTGCAGTTGGAAAAGAATCCTGTTTAGGAATCAAACCGACTAAGCATCTTTCGTTTTCTTTCTGACTGTTATCACTCAACTATTTTCCAATTACCCAACAAGGAGCGTCACGTGAGTAGTGCCGAAACCACCTACGATCGCGTTAATGACTACGGTGCCATCAAAATCAGCCTGGCCAGTCCTCATGACATCCGCAGCTGGTCCTTCGGGGAAATCAAAAAACCGGAGACGATCAACTATCGTACTTACCGTCCGGAGCGAGACGGTTTGTTCTGCGAACGAATTTTTGGACCAGAGAAAGACTGGGAATGTGCCTGCGGTAAATATCGCGGGATGAAGTACAAAGGGATGATCTGCGACCGTTGTGGTGTGAAAGTGACTCACAGCCGCGTTCGTAGAAAACGTATGGGGCACATCGAACTGGCTGCACCGATCGTGCATATCTGGTTCTTCAAATCCATGCCCAGCCGTCTGGGTGCGTTGTTGAATATGAAGACAACGGCTCTCGAGAAGGTTGTTTACTTCCAGGATTACGTGGTCACCGATCCCGGTGATACCCCGCTGGAAATGTGTCAGACCATGACCGAAGAAGAAGCACGCCAGAACCAGGCCAAGTATGGTCCCGGCGCCTTCGAAATCGAAATGGGTGCAGAAGCCATCAAGAAGCTGCTGATGAACCTGAACCTGGTTGAGCTGTCAGTCCAGCTCCGCAAGGACCTGTTCGAAAC
>JAGQQC010000556.1 GCA_020426395.1 Planctomycetaceae bacterium | reverse complement strand
TTTAACGACCATCCGTACAAATTGTTCGATCTCTTCGAAGCTGAGTAGATGCTTACGATCCATAAACTGGACGTTGTCCGCTGGCATGCAATAGAAGCAGCGGAGATTACAGCGGTCGGTCACGCTGATTCGGAGGTTATTATGTTGGCGACCGAACGTATCGATCAGAACATCAGAGGTCATGAAATCAGTCTGCTATGAAAATGCTTAGATTGACTGTGTGAAAAATTGACCGGGAACTGAAACGACTTCTAGGTGGGATGAACCCATTCGGTCGTGCCATCGCTCCAGTTTTCTTTTTTCCAGATGGGAACGCGGACTTTCAGTTCATCGATCAGGAATTGGCCTGCTTCAAATGCATCGCGCCGATGTGGAGTGCTCACGGCGACGGCAACGCTGATTTCTCCGAGTTCCAAGTGACCCAGTCGGTGTACGATGGCCAGTTCGACGATGGGCCACTTTTCCTCCGTTTCTTGAGCCAGGGATTCCATTTGAGCCTGGGCCATTTCCGGGTAGGCATCGTAATCGAGCGCGACGGTTTGCCGACCGGCCGTCATTTCACGGACTGTTCCCAAAAACAGAACGACTGCCCCGGCCTCCTTGGAAGCGACGAGGTTGTAGACGTTATCTGTCTGGATGACATCGTGCGTTAATTCAATATGCATTGGGTTTTGTTCAGGTTCGGATGAAAAGACGGAGTTTTATTATATCAGGGCGCGCGGCTCAAATCCTCTATTTCCGGGCAGCAACGCATTTTTCAGTGCTGATAACTGGGGAAGAGGGGGCTTTCTTTAACCGCCACTGACTGGTGGAAAACAGACCAGCTCTGCACCGTTAGCAATTTGGCTCTCTGTCGATAAGTAGTCGGTCCCGGCGGCGAAGTGTAGATGGGGGGCGAGGGGGGCCAATGCGGGGTACTTCTCGACCAGGCAAGATCGGATTTCTGCAACAGTCACGGGTTCCTGGGGAAAGTCGAGTTCGACGGAGCGGGAACCGACTCTTTCTTGAGCCCCGGCAAAGAAGGTTAATTTCACTTTCACGAAACGACAAGCCTCTGATTATTGGGGCGAAGTTTGGTTTCAATCTCGGGCATCAGTCCATAAGCCAGGGCGAGAATTTTGAGGGGATGCAATGTCGGCATCGTCGTTCCCTGTTCCATCTGCATCTTACAACTGGCGCATTCCGTGGTGCCATACTCAAAATCAGGATTTTGCATTCGCTGGATTAACCGGTCTCCCAGTTTCAGTGAATGCTCGAATGTATCCCGAGCCATGCCGAAAGTTCCTGCCATTCCGGAGCAGCCTTCTTCGATGGGGACGAGCTCCAGTTCAGGAATCAGTTTAAGCAGTCGCATCAAAGGGGTTCCTTTGCCGAGCGCTTTGAGATGGCAGGGGGTGTGATATCCGATTCGATAGGGTAACGGTTTGAAATCGGTCTTCAGTTGTCCTCGCAGGTGCAATTCTTCCAGAAAGGCGCCGGCTTCGATCACTTGGTTGGCAACGGTCTGCACATCGGGGTGATCAACGAGCCGTGGGTATTCCTGTTTCAGGGCGATTGCACAGGCAGGTTCGGTGCAGACGATTTGGTATTCTTCCCGCGCCAGTTCGGCGAATTCCCGGATATTATTTGTGGCGATGTCCCGTGCTGCGGTGAAGTCGCCGGCAGAAATCATTGCCATCCCGGAGCTGGTTTGATGAGGGGGAATATGAACCTGAATATCATGGTGCTGAAGTATCGCGATAAAAGATCGGGCTAATTGATGGTCGTGGTAATTGGCATAGTCTCCCAGGAAATAGATGACAGGTTTCTGACTGCCAGAACGGGGAGGGAGTTTGCGAAATTCTCGCCCGGCCGCTTTCACGAAGGTTCGTCGTGCAAAACGGGGGAGTTTGCGATATCTTGATATCCCCAATAGCTTTTCAATAAACCATCGTGAAAACCGATAACGCATCAACGCATTGGTCAGGAAAAATGTTGATGCACCCAGGCTGCCGAATGAGTGGGCTCGTGAGAGAATCCAGTCAGGTTGTTTGAGTCCGTGGGTGGCGACGTAATTTGCTTTGAGCTCCAGCACCATGTGTGGGATATTAACGTTGGAAGGACACTCCAATTGACACTGCTTGCAGTTGAAGCAGGAATTGGTCACCTGGCGGATTTGTTCTTCGGTCCAGCGATGGGCCAGTTCTCGGTTGGAGAGAAATGTTCGGAGCAGATTTGCTTTTGAGCGAGGGCTGTTTTCTTCGAACGGCTCCAATTTATGGAAGGGGCACATTCGGAGTTCAACGGAGTCGGTCTTGCAGGTGCCGCAGCCGTTGCAGGCACTTGTTTCGTTAAACAGTCCTTGAGGTGTCCATTCGGCCTGCAATTTTACGTATTGGGGTTCGGCAGGAAGTGAAGGACGTAGGTAGCGGGTTGTCAGGTGCGGATCGTCACTGATGATTTTACCGGGGTTCATCAAATTGTACGGGTCGAAGAGATCTTTCACTTGTCGAAAAACGCGGTACAGATCACCGTACTGAGATCGGATAAACGCTGTGCGGGACAAACCGTCTCCGTGCTCACCGCTGATCGTTCCCTTGAAACGAAAGACGAGCTGGTACAGTTCGCGAGCGATCGATTCCAGTTTCTGGCCAGTTTG
>JAGQQC010000555.1 GCA_020426395.1 Planctomycetaceae bacterium | reverse complement strand
AACCAGCGGGACAGGTGGCGAAACAGTTGGGGCTTTCACAGGCGACGGTTTCCCGATCACTGAAACTGCTGACCTTGCCCGAAGAGGTCCAACAGCAAATCGCGGCTGGTGTAATCCCTGATTCCGTCGGTTATGAATTGAGCCAACTGATGGATGCAGGTGAACAAGTCTTGATGGCTGAGCAAATTGCTTCCGGCACGATGACTCGGGACCAATTACAGGCAAAACGGAAAACGAAACAAACGGATAACGCATCCGGACTCCCCTCTCCTTCCCGCGCTGTGGCCCGGTTGGGGGCAGGCCGGAGCGTGAGTGTGACGGGAAACAATCTCACACTGGATGCGTTTATCGCGCAGCTCGAAGAGGTACTGCGGCAAGCTCGCAAAGTTCGCCCCAAAGGGGTCGAGCTGAAAACCTTCCTGCAGCTCTTGGCTGATGGAGCGAAAGGAACACAGGCATGATCTGGCCGTTCCGCAAACGTCCTCCCCCTATCCGGGATCGGTGGGACTTGTCGGCTCCCTTGTTTTCGATCAACGGGCGGGACACCTTTACCGTGGGGGATGCATGCCAGGGCATCCAAGTCTTCGGCAGTACCGGTTCCGGTAAATCTAGTGCCGTCGTGGCGACGATTATCAGGTCCTATCTGTCTGCTGGTTTCGGAGGTCTCTTACTGACGACCAAACCAACGGACCGGGACGACTATACTCGCTGGTGTCAGGAAACAGGTCGATTTGATGATCTGGTGATTTTTTCACCGACGTCTGACCTGCGTTTCAACCCGATTGACGCCGAACTCCGCCGTCAGGATGCGGGAGCAGGGTTGTCCGAAAACATTGTGGCTCTGCTCGAAAACATCACGAATATCGGAGAACGAAATCAGGGTCAGGGAGGGGGCCAGGAAGATGCCAGCTACTGGAAAAGAACTAATCGTCAATTGACACGCAACTCTGTTGAATTATTAACAATGGCGACGGGCAAGTTGAGTGTGCCTGACCTGTATCGATTAGTGATTTCGGCACCGACATCACGAGACCAGTTACGCTCGGAAGAGTGGAAGAACAGTTCCTTTTGTTTTCAGTGTTTAGTGGAGGCGGAACGTAAACCCAAGTCTCCACAACAACAGACAGACTTTGAACTGGTAGCTGATTTCTTCCTGATTGAGTTTGCCAATTTGAGTGACAAAACAAGGTCGGTCGTGGTTTCGACGTTTACGTCGACCCTTGATGTGCTTAATCGGGGGACCATTCGTGAGTTATTGGGGACCACCACTAACATCCGGCCAGAAGCGGCGCTGGACGGAAAACTGATTCTGATTGACCTCCCCATCAAGGTCTTTGGAGAAGTTGGAATGGCAGTTCAAATATTGTGGAAATACTGTTTTCAACTGGCGATGGAACGCCGGGATATTCGCGAGAATTCGCGACCGGTGTTTATCCTTTCAGACGAAAGTCATCTGGTAGCGGTTGCGGGGAGTGATCAAAAATTTCAATCGACGGCCCGGAGTAGTCGCACGGCTACGGTCTATTCCACGCAATCGATTTCCAATTACCTGACTGCATTAGGAGACAAAGGAGACGCAGCGGTTTACAGCTTGCTCGGCAATCTGCAATGCCAGGTTTTCACGCAGCAAACGGATGTAAAAACGAACACATACGCTTCCGAACTTATTGGAAGGACGAGGCAATACCTGATGAATGCCAATAACTCGTATCAAACTCCCAACTTCTTCGAACTCTTCCCGGATACACAAGGGCAACTGTCAACCGGCGTTTCGGAAACCTATGAGTATGAAGTTCAACCGAGTGTGTTCGCCACACTTCGCAAGGGTGGTCCACCGCACTTCCAAGTCGACGGAATCATGTATCAAGGCGGACGCCAATTCAGCCAGACCGGTGGTCCCTGGACTCCGGTAACGTTTTCACAGCAGTTCTAACTGTCTGTTTAATCCCAACTATTCTTTTGACTCTAACAGGAGAAATTGCGATGCAGCAGGACTCATCCAGATCCGATGGTATCGACCACATGGGAAATCTCGTAATCGGATTAACGTTTGGTGTGATCCGCAGCTTTGCGGTCGGCGTGGAAGTCTTTCTCCGCCGAGATTTCGGAGCACGTTATCTGGGGACCAACTGTGGCGGGGTCTTCCTGCTGATCCTGATCTTCATCGCCGGTAGTGAAGGATATCCGACGTGGCCCCTTTTCGCGTACCTGATTCTGTTTACCTACTACTTGTTCAAGCACTTGATTCAGGCAAGTTTCCGCGAGCGACGGGGAATTCATCATATACATCAATTTTATCACGGTTTCCCCCGACTGGCGCGTTGGTTTCCGCGTCTGTCGGAACAGTCAGTGAAAGTCTACATTGAATTTCCGCTGATGGTCAGCGTGGCCTCGGCAATTATCCCGTTTGCACCGCTGCTCGGCTTGTATCTCTTTGGCGGAGCATTCTGCTCCCTGGCTCAGTTAGCAGAGTGGAATGGCCGCATGAATCGTCGTGCCCGACAACTCCACGACTCGGTAATGGAACAAGAGGAAGTCGCCCGGCGATTTCGCGAAATGCGACGCTAAACACCAGATTGATACGACAATTTTGTACGAACACTAGAAAGGCTGACTCATGAGTACCGATGAAACAAATTATCCCAAGATTGGT
>JAGQQC010000554.1 GCA_020426395.1 Planctomycetaceae bacterium | reverse complement strand
CTTCGGTCAGATTGACTTGAAGCATGGCACCGTTGTACGTCTCAACATTGAACCGAGGCTCGGGTCGTTCTTGTTCCTCGGTCGCTTCCATGTTTTCGGTGTCGTATTGAGCTAGCTGAACGGGAGATGCGAGAACAGCCCACTTCGATTTACTCTCGGTGTAAAAACCGTTCAGCAATTCGACGTATCGGCGTGCCGCCTGTCTTGTCCCTTTGAAAATGTGGTCCGGCGGGACCAGACTGAATTCGTCCTCGGGCATCCAACCTTTTTTCGGCGTGATGATCAGGATCGAACTGCGTTTAGATTTCCGTTTGATCACAATAGCCCAATTCGCTGGCGTTCCTCCCTGTGAGGTAAGGATTGCGGAACGGTTGTGAGCGAGAGCCATTTCGTGAGCAGCAGCAGACCTGTAAGTCTGGTGGGCTCGCTTCGGGCATCCTGTCGGGACTTCTGGGACATCCTCGGGCAGCATGTGAACAACGTAAATCGGAAACGCACACTGTCGATGATTCCACTCGGGCATCATCGACTTGAGGAACTGATCGTCGGTCATTCCTTCCGAGGTCTGGACCGGTTCTGCTGGTGATACCTGGTCCTGTGGGCTGGCAACGTTGACGGGCTGGTCGGCTGAGAGGTCGAGACGGTTGCCATTAAGCGGGGTGGAAAACGTAGTCATGAGAATGACTCCTTCCGTTACACACTGCGAACAGTGCGTAAAAAAGAACCCGAGCACGCATTGGCGCTCTCAGGCTGCTAAGAACAGCCTAGGGGACCTTACGGTTACCCCACACCCGCGCGTGCCCGGATTCTATATTTCTTAGTTGCTTTGAGATTCTTAGTGCCTTACGGCTTTGAGAGGTCCGTATTTTTGCTTTGGGGTGGTTCGGTTGTCAAGAGAGCTTAAAATATGAATCATGTCGAGAGCCGAATGGCTTTAATGCACACCTCTCCCAACTCAAGGATTCATGAAAATGTGGTTGTTTGCTGAAACTCAGGCGTCAGGATGGACGACATTTTTTCAGGCTGTGCAGGCACTTTCTGTTGTAATTGGAATAGGGATTTCCCTATTTGCGTTGAACCAATGGAAATCCGAGCACCTCGGTAAAAAAACTATCGATATGGCAGAGGAACTACTCATCCTTTTCTATCAGGCGCGAGATGCAATTCGCGAAATCCGATTTCCAGGTATCACGGCTATCGATTTGGAAAGAGTTGAACGAATGCCGAACGAACCGCTCGACGTATATAAGTCGAGATTGTACGCAGTTCATCTTCTGAACCGACTCCACCATCGGGCCGAAGTATTTCGGAGGTTGGAAACCGAACGATTCAGATTCATGGCGCGTTTTGGTGGCGATATTGAATCACAGTTTACTAGCGTCATATCGATCTATGCCGAGATTAAAAAAGCGGCTATGCAAATACAGCATGAAATCGCTAACGAGATAGAAAAGCGATTCACTGAGAACAGAGAGATTCAATATGAATCCGTTGCGACTCGCATATCTGAAGAGACCAAAATTGCTAAGGAAGATTTAGCGTCTGAAACGCCGGATCGTCTTGAAAAGAAATTGTCTGAGACAGTGAAAGCTGTTGAGGATATTTGCCGTCCAATCATCCAAGCGGCAAACAAATAAAAATCGCTTTACCGCTCCACCTCTCCCGCATCATAAACCAGATAGATCAATCCTTCTTCACCGTATGCCGATGCAGGCAACTTCAACCGGAGTTCCTTTGCAGCATCAACCGGGACCTCGAACACCAGCACATCGGTTACTGACTTCTGAGGATAGATTGAATCGTTCTCGACCTGGCCTTTGATCTTGGTACCGAAACCAAAATTGATCCGCTTGTAGGTGTTGCCGTGCTCATCCTCCAATGTTGCCGCATTCCTTCCCGAGAATGCCTCTCCTTTCCATCCTGAGAAGTTCATTTTCTTTGCTTCCTGCTTATTCATCACCTCGACTGTGAATTGCAAGAGGTTATCCTGTGAGGCGGAATCGTCGCCGAGATTGGATAACTCTACTTTTCCAATTATCGCATCAATGATCTCAACTGAGACAAGATCACCATCATAGATCTCACTTGCGTTTTCCCACGGGGAAGCGGGCTCAGCGTTCGGCTGTTGGGTCGTGTCTGTCGTCTCGTTTGATCCTGCGGCCTCTCCGTCGCTCTCATCGACTCCCGCTGTCTCTCCATCTTCGTTTGTGGTTAATGCCCTGCTGTTGCGTTCCTCGACTCTGCGTTGTGCCTCTTGCGCCCGGTCAATGGCATCTGCGAAGAGTCCAAAGAAACCCAACATCATGATCGGCACGACAATCCCGATTCCGTTCAGCGTTCCCCCGGCAATCGCATATCCAATCCCGGAACCCTTGCGAGTGATCGCCATCACGAAACCGATACCGGAGAGAATCAACCCGATCCCACCGACGGGAATACTTACGATTGGTAACCAACAGGTGATTAACGCAATCACTCCCATGACCAGAGCCGCTATCCCGAGGCTGTTGGACGCTTGCCGCTCCTGGTAAATCTCAACTGAGACGGGAGAAGCTTCTCTGCGGGTCCGCTTGGGTCGTCTCCTCGCGGGTAAAGGTTCATCGTCGGTGATGATCTCCGGTAGTTTCTCCGGCTTCCTAATCATCGCTGTGGGCTCCTGAAGTG
>JAGQQC010000553.1 GCA_020426395.1 Planctomycetaceae bacterium | reverse complement strand
GACAGGTTCCAATTCGTTGGAATCGAGTTTCATTTTGAAGAGTTGATTCTGTCCTCGTTTATTGGAGCCAATCGCAACATAGTTTTTTGCCACCGTTACGGAAGGAACCGTGTTTCCATCAAGCCCCTCCTGTTCCCACAACAGGTTGCCACTATCAGCAGCATATCGCTGTAAGACTCCATTGGAGCTGAGGAAAATTTGCTGCTCCCCCGGTTCCCCAGTCACCACCGGCGATGACCAGGAAACTCGTTCCGGCCGATCGATTTTCCAACGATTTTCGCCATCCGTCTTATTCATGGCGATCAGATAAGAGGGACCGGAATGATCAATCAAAATCACGAGCGCATCCTGCGTCAGGGTGGGGGAACTGCCCAATCCGTGATTTCCCTGAAATTCGCCATACTCTTCCTGAAGTGACCGTTTCCAGGCAAACTCACCTTGATGGTTCAGGCAAATCGCATCCCCACTTTCAAAAAATGCGTACACCAGATTAGCGTCGATGGCTGGAGTGGGTGCGGAGCGGCTGATGTAATTGCTTACGGGGGCCGGAGCAGAAGAAGGTTGCTTGTAAACCCATTGCGAGCCCCCCGTTTTCAGGTCGAACCCTTCGACAACGAGAGTCTCTTTCTCCTCACCTTCAGTATAAGTGACGACGACCAGATTACCCCAGACAACGGGGCTCGATTGACCATAGCCATTCAGTTCTTTTTCCCACCGGACATTCTCTTCCGTAGACCAGGTGAGCGGCAGATTTTCAGCGGAGGTGAGACTGTTCCCTGCGCCGCGAAACAATGGCCAGTTTTCGCCAGTCAAGGCAGCGGCGGACAGAATGAATAATGCCAGTAACTTCATACCAATTCTCTTTGATGGTGGTGAGTATTCTCATAGCGAAAGTAAATATGACCAATTCACTTCAACAAGTACGGGAGGTCCGTCCGTCGAAACTCGCTCTGGATTTCTTGTCTAACTTCTTGACGCGACATACACGAATTGTTGCAATAGGAGCTTAACATCTCGTCTGAAAGACACAGGGAGGACCGGAGGGAGGTACCTGACGATCCCCCCTGTGCACCAGCAAAGAGACGAGTAGACGGAAGACCTGTTACAAAACCAAGTGACAGGTCTTCCCGTCATTTAGGCATTATTTTTTTTCCGGAACCGGGATGTGATCAATCACCAGAACTTTCCCATCCTCACTCGCTCCTCCCATGAGTAACAAGGAGTTGTCCTGATAGGGAACCATGCGGTGAAAGAATCGTTTGTGTGGTACTTCTTGTATTTTAATCCATTCGCTTCCATCGGGTGAAAGCTGGTTGAGCGCTCCACTGATCGTGCTGCAGTATAAATCTCCTGCCACAGCGAAAGCGGATGTACCAAAACCTTCAATTCCTTTTTCACCTGGCAGTTCCGGCCCTTTGCTCCAGGTTTGAGTTTCCAAGTCGAAGATATCGACTTCACGGGTCGGGCCCCCTTTGGATTTCATGCCACCGATGGCATAGATCTTGTCATTAAGAGCCGCCACGGAGAGGGCTCGCTTCTGGAAAGGAGGAGTCGGCATGGCTTTCCACTCCAATGGTTGCTGATCGAGATCAAGTTGCCAGGCAGTCTCATGCCATCTGTTTTCGTCTGTTCTATCTTTTCCATACATAGCCCACCCACCGATGACGTAGATCGTGTTTTTGTGAACAACGGCGTCGAAAGAGGAGCGAGGCTCAGGCAGAGCGGGTAACGGTTCCCACGTTTTTGACTTCAGATCAAATCGAGCACATTCTGCAGTAGATACCAAATCCTGGGCTTCGGTCTCTTCGTTCTGAGCAGCAAACCCTCCCAGGCGATAGAGGCTGCCGTTATGGGCAACCATCGCCAGCCCCTGCAAACGAGGGCCGTTGGGCAACTCTTGCCATTCAGTTGGATTGTTGAGTGGTAAAGCAAATAGACTACTCGACTGATCTTCAATCGAATAACTGTGCGCCGCTCCCATATGACCGCCGTAAATATAAAGCGTCTCCCCCTCGACAGCCGCACCAAAGCTGGTGACAGGCTCTGGAATTTCAGGCAAGGTCATCGTTCGGGATTCAGCCGAAAGTTCAGCAAAGAACCCCAAAGTCAGTACCAGGGTCAACAAAGCAGAAAACGAAACACGATTTGCCATTGAGTAATAATATTGTCTAATCACAGACAGGCTCCTGTAACGGGAGGTTAAATCCGCCAAGTCCAGGCGGCACATGAAATTATTATAGTTGGTATTACAGTTCTGAGTTCAAGATTAATTTTTTTCGAGCAGAAACTCGTACTCGTTCTCTCCATCCACAACCGCTTCAACCGTGAATATCTGGGAATGTTCCTGATATTTCACCGGGATTTCCGTCTGGAATATTTGTGGCGTTCCTCCCTGAGCAAGACCTGAACTGAGGTCAGCCACATCGACTCCCACGGGATGAATTTCAACACGATGCTTTCCTTCCAGCGGTCCTCGTTCTTCGGAGAGCGAAAACAGGCCTTTCTCGATGAAAGCTGTCGCTTTCGGTCCATCGGAAGGCTCCAAAGGAACAAACACAACGGTGGCTCCATCGACATACTGATCGCCGAGCATCACCTTTCCACTGACCGCGACACGTTCACGAGAGAACGGTTCACCACTACAACCAGTTAGGCCTAATACGG
>JAGQQC010000552.1 GCA_020426395.1 Planctomycetaceae bacterium | reverse complement strand
ATGATGACCTCCAGGAAGCGAAAGCTCGACTGGAAAAATCCAACGAGGGTACAGAAAAGGGTGAACAAAGCGAACAACAATTGCTCGTCGAAAACCTGACCGCACGTATGGAGATCGACTGGAACCAACTCGCTGAATATGGTTGGCGTGATTTGAAGTTAGCGGAACACCCCGTCGCGTTTGATGTCAGCGCTTGGTGGAATCGCCCCTGGAATAAGAAAATCGGCCGCAATCCATTTCAACGTCCTCCCTATGAGGATGATCGGTTCACCCGGAACCTTCCCCGAGATGGCTTCTACTGGAACGCCTGGATGATGAGCCAACGAGCGGGAACGGTGGCGTACCCCACCTTTGCGGCGGGCGTTTCACTGTTGGTCTACCTGCTCTTCTATATCGCCTGCGACATGTGGGGCTGGCAAGTCCCACTCTTCCGGACTTATGGAACCAATGCCCTGGCGGCCTACTGCCTGTATATGTTCACCTGCCGAGCCGTGAAATACTTCATCCCGGGCGACACCGTCTGGTGGTATGGCTGGATGATGTGGGTGGTCGCCATGTTCCTTATTTGGGTCGTGATTCGTAATCTGGAGAAGAACAATATTTACGTGAGAATGTAACCCAGATTCACTTTGCTTCTTATTAATGATCGACCTTCTGCCATCTGCTCGACAGGTGTCAGGAGGTCGATTTATTTTTTGTGGCCATTCCGCAGGCGTGATTCTCAGTAGATTGTGGTATAAAGTGAAGAAGTTTTACCACTGATCTGTTTCCCAGTTTGCCTTATTCTAAGGTGAATTCCGACAATCACTGCATTTCAGAGAAAGTCGATCTATTATGTCGTCTCCCCCTCCACTCGCGCTCCCGAATCGTATCATCTCCCTCGACCAGTTTCGGGGGTATACCATCTTCGGTATGTTCCTCGTTAACTACATGAGCAGTTACAAGGACATCACCCCGAACATCCTGCTGCATCATCACACATACACGAGTTACGCCGATTTGATCATGCCCCACTTCCTGTTCTGTGTCGGCTTTGCATTCCGGCTCACCTTTGGACGGCGCGACTACAAAGAGGGAGGCCCCTCGAAAGCGTATTGGCGAGTCGTTCGACGTATCCTGGGATTGATGCTCGTCACTTTTTCCGTCTATCACGCGCGACGACCGGCAGACTCCTGGGAACAGTTAAGCCAATTCGGCGTTTTCGATGTCTTCTATGAGTTTTTCATGATGCCGTGGAAAAGTCGCTGGTCCAACACGCTGGGACAAATCGCGCTGACGTCGCTCTGGATCCTTCCCTGGCTGCGCACCAGTGTGCGGACTCGGATTATGATCATGGTCGCCTCCGGGTGTTTACATATGCTCGGTTGTTATCTGGGATACTTCACCTGGGTGAATACAGGCCCGACGGGTGTCGATGGTGGCCCACTTGGGTTCCTGACTTGGACCATTCCTGCCCTGCTCGGCACCATCACTTGCGACTGGGTCGTCGATGCCCGTGAATCTTCTCCGCAACGGCATGCTCCGCTCGGCAAAATGTTTTTCTGGTCGATCATCGTCATGCTCATCGGCTGGCTGATTACCTTCCCGGCTCGCACATATGAGATTACTCCTCCGGAAATGGCCGAACTGAAAGAGAATTTGAATCAGGATAGTTATCGACGTCGCGACCACGTCAATGGGGCGATTAACGAACTGAATAAACCCCTGAACGAAAAACTGAAACCCTTTAACAAGGTCGTGGGCGACTTGGCGGGCAAAGTCAAAACAATGGACTTTGAAACCAAGCAGGAAATTGTCGCCCGGATGATGAAAGAGCAGAATCTCAATCCAACACAAGTCTATCCCACCGAAGAAATCTTCGCCGCGGCGGTGAAAGAATGGGAGACGAAGTACGTCGAGAACTATGAAGGCGAACTGGGTGAACTCCACAAGCAGCTCGACTACTATCAGGAAGCACTCAAACCTGCCGAGATCGAACTCAGCGATAGCCAGGAGGCGGAGAAAACCGAGATCGCACGTCTCTCGGAAGAAATCCTGATCCAGGAGTTCATCCACAAACAGGAAATCCGCGACAACCTGATGACCGAAGTAGGTCTCGATCCGAAAAAGGACGAACCGACCGAGGAAATCAAAAAACAAATGAACGAGAAATACGCTGCGGAGCAAGAAAGCATCGCGGCTGAAGAGAAGAAAAAGCGGGACGAGTTAAAGCCGACCTATCTGGAAAAGTTCTCCCCTTATCATGCAGCACTGGAAGAAGCGAAAACTCACCTTCCTGAGTCTGCTGAAGAAAGTGCTGAGGAGAAAAAGAAGAAAGCTCCCGAGGTCATGCTGGTCGAGCACCTGGAAACGCTCACCGACATCGACTGGAACAGCGTTGCCAATTATGGTTGGCGCGATCTGAAACTGGCGGAAAACCCCGTCACCTTCAGCTTCGAACGTTATATGGCGCTGCCCCTAGAGAAAAAAATCGGTCGTAACCCAATGGAACGTCCCCCGTATGAAGATCGAGACGTAATCGATTATAACCCCCGCGATTCCTTCTACTGGAACGCCTGGATGATGAGCCAGCGTGCCGGCACCGTTTCCTATCCGACCTTCGCCGCCGGGGTCTCATTACTGATGTATCTGCTCTTCTACATCGCCTGTGACATGCGGGGCTGGCAAGTTC
>JAGQQC010000551.1 GCA_020426395.1 Planctomycetaceae bacterium | reverse complement strand
TCTGAGCCAGGATCAAACCCTTCAAATGTATGCCTAACCCGCAACCGAAGCCACAGGCTGTTAGCAAGATTCATCCTCAAAACCAGGTTGCGGAAACCGCAGAAGGCTTTGAGTTTTCAGATTTGTGTCTGCCACCTTCGCTTCATGGTCTGAAAGGAAGGGCGTCACAGACATCCCGACGTTATTCGAATATTTACTCAAATTCGTTTACGTTGGAGTTCACTAACCAAATTGTCAAAGAACGAAACTCACTTCCCCTCGTTTGAGGCTAGTGAGTTAACCGCCTGAGAACGAACGACTTAAGCCAGTTGCACTGACCCGGTTCGTGCGAACCGTCATCGCTGTTCGCTGTGGCGGAGAGGCATAATACGACCGGGCTACCGAACAGTCAACCGTCCGGTGTCGGATGTTTTCAAAAATTTTCACCAGATCCTGATGGAAACTGAACTCTCGAAACCTACATTACGCTTTCCGAATAAAATCAGCGGCGTAACTTCTTATATGCTTACCGTTTAGGACATGCACTGTCCGCAGGGCCTCCACCATCGACTGGCTGAATTTACTTAACGGTAAGTGGAGCCATTTTTTGCCATAGTGTTTGGCCAGACGTCGATAGGCGGCTCCCGGTGCCCCGCTACTCAACAACACGACATGTTTTTCGTTGCTGTAATAACAGGCGGCGGCGAGGAGACGTTCTTCCAGGGTCTCGGTGAAATCAAACCTGGGATCCCGCCAGATATCATTGATCGGAACAGGCGGATAGAGGAACCAGGCCCCCCCATATCGAGCGCGACCAATTCCGGGGCCGATCAGGTCTTTTTCAAAACTGGACGCATAGAAACAGAGTGTCGATTCCTCGTTGTGTTCGGCATGCCAGGTCGTCCGCCACGGATAATCGCGGGGGTCGGCGGGCGAGTCGAACAACATCACGACACTATCCAGCGATCCCCGGTTCGGGGGGTAGGTTTTGACGTAGAGATCTCCCGTATGCCAGTGACGAATCGTTTCGCGGAGGTCGAGACCATCTTTCAGGCTCGACGTGAATTTTTCGGTCAGCGCGAGATCTTCATTCAATAACGAGAGTGCTGCATCGACCACGCGGGCACGGAACCGTTCGATCAACACATCTTCTGGTGGCCAACTGCACTGAGAATAGGGATTCCAGCGCATCTCTTTTTCCCATTGCTGTTTCTTCTTGTCATCGGGTTCCGGTTTCAGTTCACAGGGACGCCATTCGCGGTGAGGACCAGGTAATCGACTTTTAACGAAGTACGTATTTTCATCGGGAAGGCGAATGGCGAGTTCTCCCATCTCAGCCTGCCCTGCCTGTTCCGGGGGCGAATATTGATACTCCGTCGCCGTTTCCAAGAGTTGAAGTGCAAACTGGTCTCCGAACATCTGCTGTGCGGCGACGATCAACGTATATAAGTCGGGCGTTAAACGACGTTCGACCAGCGACAAATTGCGAACATATTGCAAATAGGTTTTCAGGTGTTTGGGAGTGATTTTGCGGGCGTGTTTTTTCCAACGGTCACGATAACGATCCCGCGCCGTAATGAGCATTTCCTTGACGCCATCCACAGAAAGATTTTCATCATCATCCAATTCCACACGGCGCTGTTCATAGAGCCCTGTGACATAAGGCATCTCTCCCAGCATAAAATAACCTGACTTGGGTGAGAGACGATAACGTTCTGGTTCTTCTACGTAATCGTCTTCATGCTCAACATCAGTTTGTTCCCGGTAGACCTCACGAATATAAGGCCACTCCAATAAAGAACAGATGAAAAGAATCGAGTCGAAATTTTCTTCCAATCGTCGTAAGCGGGCCACCATCGTCTGTACCCGTTCGCGCGGTTGGCCTTCGGGCAAATCGGGAAGAATTGGCAGGAGCGCGGCGGCAAAGGGTTCCGTATGCAACTGTTTGACCGCATAGGGATCGGGATAGACGGAGGCGTAACTTTTGAAGTCGGCCGTTTCCTGATCGAGATAAAATCGAGGTTTCCGTTCCTGGAGCGCAATGCGGAGCGCCGCGATGACAGGTTGGCAGGGTTCTATCGGGACATAACTGCAAAATTTTCCTGCGCGTGATTCAGGTTCATCCTCCGGTTGATCGGGGCTCCATTCGGTGGCGGGTTTCCAAGTGGGGGTTTCCCGGGAAAGCACGACCGAAATTTCGGGCAGTTTCTCAATGGCCGCTTCGACCTGCTGCTTGAAGGAATGAGGTAACGGGACTGCCAGGGCGTCGAACGAGCGACTGAGCATCACCCGGCGAACTTCAATCGCAAAATCTCCGCTGCCGTGAATGACGGGGAGCAAGGTCACTTTGGGGGAAAGCTGAAGTAACGACATAAATATTGAACCCATCCTAAAACCCGGTTGTGGGTGCTCTTCAACCTGCAAGATCAGGAGTAGTGTGACCCATCAGAAGGTTTTAGGATCACTTTGCTGTATCCCGACGAATAAATCTTCCTTGAGAGCAAATTGAGTCTATCAAGATTTTAACCGTTGTCACCAGCAGGAGATGGAGCAATTCTTCCGATTTATATTGTGATCTATTGCGAACCCGTTTAACATATGATGAACTATTGATACGTCAACCTGCCAGACAATTTCTCTCCATCCCTCCTCCAGCGGAAACGATTTCTTCATGTCTCACCAGATCGCCACCC